>JAITGZ010000249.1 GCA_031280335.1 Deltaproteobacteria bacterium
CAAGCCCTGGAGGAAATAGCCCTGGAAACAGGCAAGGGCGCGGTCATAGGCGTGGGCACCAGCGGCGCGGGGCGCATGGCGGCGGGGGCGATCAAGGACGCGGGCTTGGGGGCAGCGGCGCAGGGCGCGGGCAAAATAGGGGCGGAGGCTGTAGCCATGCCCGGCATAGCCGCCGGTCTGGAGGGGCGAGCGCCCACGGCGCAGGATTTTGCGGACGCGGCCATGCTCATAGCCTTTATGCACATTTCCGGCAAGGCGGTTGGGTTCTCGCCGCGCAAGACCGTTTTGGCCGCCCGCGACCTTGCGGACAAGCTGCATGATATTTGCGGTAAACTGGGCAAGAGACCGGAAGATATGGTATGGGCGGCGCGCCTGGACGAGAGCGTGCGGCGGGATTTGCTGTCCGCCAGGGCCGATATCCCCGGTGCTTTTGCGGAGAATGTCCTGAACCGTCTGAAGGCCGGGGAGGAAGTGCCCGCAGAGGAATTGGCGGCATATCTGCCCAGAAATTGGGCCGAGGCCGAACTCTTGGAACGGCGTGGGCCGGAGGCGGTGCTGGGGGCCATCGGCGCGGTTGTGGAAAAAACGTTACAGGGTGATAGGTCTGCGCGTGTGAGTTGGAAGTTTTCGCGCAGCCCGGAGGCCGAAACCCTGAGCAATAAAACCGGATTGAATATTCAGCCTGGAGTTGTCCATTCCATAAGCTCTTCAAGCATTCAACATGCTTTGAATCATCACGGCAATCCGGCGGCGGAAGCGGCCAGAGGTCAAATTGCTTTAGAAAATAGCGATTTTTTGCTTATTCCTGAAATAGTCAAGCCTGAAAATAGCCCTGAATATATTGGCAAAAATGCGCTGGGACTTGACGTTATAAGATACAAAAAAAGCTTTGACGGCGTGACAGTATATGTTCTCGAAGAGGTACGCGTAAAAACGCGTGAGTTTGCTTTTCAGACCATGTGGAAAAAGAAGGCCGCTCCGTTCTCTCTGACGTCCGAAACGCTTCGGGGTCGGACCCCGACGAGTTTTACTGAGCGGCCTGCTGATTCTGCCACATCCCCAGCCCAAGTCAAGCCTGAAAAAACCTGGTCAGGCAAGGAGCGCGCCGGAGGAGCGGGCACGGACAAGGCAGGGAGCGGAGCGAACGAGCCTTGGGCGGAATCGGGCAAGGGGCGGACGCTGTATCATGAAGAGAACATGGCACGCGGTCTTGAAGCCATGAACAGGGTGATTGCGGAACGAGCGGATGCGCTGAATGCCATGTATCGCCCGGATGTAGGGGGTATCAGTTTTTATTGGGGGACGCCGGGGACGGAGGCAAAGGGCTATCATGACGGCGGGGGCGTTGCGCATATTATCGCTGCCAGAAATTTTGAGGGACAGGACGGGGAGACTGTCGCACGCGAGCTTGTCAATGTGCTTGCCGATGGCAAGGCAGAAGAACCTTACGGCCCGGCAAATGGCCTGCGTAGGAATATAACCCATAACGGGCACACTGCTGTTTTGTCGCTATATCGCAGTGGGGATAAGCAAACGTGGCTGTTGACCGGATGGAAAGATGAAGTCCCCAATGCACAAGAGGGAATCTACAACCCTCAAGGCTACACGCCTCAACCCTCCGGTAGCCGTGAAGAGGCGGTGGGGACTTCGTCTGAAAAAGATATAAACCCATTCTGCTCAAATGACAAGCTTCTTTTTGCCGACTCCGTCAACAACCGCAGTACCTTTGATCCGCATGATCCGCGTATTTTGTATCATGAAGGTGAAGAGGCGCGAGCGGCCAGAGCCAGGGCCATTATGGAGATGCCCGCGCAGGAGGTGAAGCCGGGCGAGCCGTTGAATAAGGAAGGCGCGGAAAGTTTGGCGCGTTCATTCGGCAAGATGGAGAACAAGAGCGATGGGCGCATTGCGGAACTGCCGGTCAATACCATAGGTAAGATATTACGCCACAAGGGTTTTGATGTTTCTACCATTCTGGCGGACATTCCCGGACTATACGAAAATGCTCTTTATGGATGGCCGGAAGAACTCTCACACGCAAAGGGAAAACCTGAGCATTCCAGTATTGAGGGGTTCCGACACTATGTAAATAAGTTTTCCGACAGTTCTGGCGAATATTTTATTCGTTTCGCGGTGCAGGAAAAGAAGGGGAGGCAGGGGAAAACTGGAGACAGCCAGATTCATTCCACAATTATCAGCGAAATATCTGTTTATCGCAAAAACAAAGGCGATGCCCGTGAACAGGTCGGGATTATTAACCCGTTGTCGCCGGATGCATCGCCATTTGTCGATAAGAAGCTACAAAATTTTTTCAACAGTGTCAAGTCCGATCTTGCCATCAACTCCAGGCATCGGGGGGAATATGGAAGGGGCCGGTAAAGCCTCACTGACCATGCCCGAAGCGCCCAAGCCGGACTATTACGGCCTGGATTATAGCGGCGGTCAATGGGGCGAACCTGTATTAAAAGAAGCGGAGCGGAGGGTAAAGGACTACTCCGCGCAGGCGGAAGAAATGCGGGGCGAAGGCTATGACCCGGAAACGGATGATTACGCCGCCTTGCGGCGGGCCGGGTTCACCCATGCGGAGATACAGGCGCACCTGGGGCCGCGCCTGTATGCCGCCGGTTTCAGCTATGATTCCGTGGTTCCCATTACTACACACAAGGGACTTCCCGGCCTTGAGTATAGAAAACGTATAGGAAATACTTTCTATGTGGTGGAAGAAATAAGACACGGACGGAATGAATTGTCATTCACAAGCATGTGGAAAATGGATGACAATAAAACAGGGATTCCCCTTCCTCTTACGCCCGAAGCGACGACGGTTGGACCCGGCGCGAGTAATGCTGAACCCCTGGGGGAGGGAGTCCCGCCCGCCTTAACGTCCAAAACGACGACGGTTGGACCCGGCGCGGCGGATGGTGGACTCCTTGGAAAAGCCTCTGTTTCTAATGAAGCGCCCCCCCCAGCCCTTACGTCCGAAACGGTCCAGGGTATGACCCCGTTGGGCAACGCTGAAGCGCTTCTTAAAAACAGGGACTTGTCTGAAGTCAATCCTACCATACCCATATCCGAAGTCAAGCCTGAAAACAGCGGGACAATCGGCGAGGCGCGGCAAAAGTTTGAAAAGCTGCGCCCTGTGGAGACAAACAGTGATTTTCTGGCCGGTATTAACCGAAACAGAATCATCCCCCAACTCATAGAGCATGGGGTTTATCTGGAAAAAACAGCCAAAACGGGAAAACTGAACAGCCATATCTTTGCGGCCAAGGCCATGATTGACGGGAAGCCTTACACCGTGGGTTTTGTAGTCAGGGAAGACGTGAACGGGAAGCGTTACTACGATCACGCCTTGACGGAAATTATGAGCGAGGGCCGGAGCGATACCGCCGCCGACCCTCTAACCCGCATATTTCATGAGCAAGCTCTCCCTGGTCAATTTTGAGCTTGCTCATGTTTTTCCATCGGGCATTTTTCAAAAAAGACGGCACTATCGATTCAAACGGCGCAGGACGCCTT
>JAITGZ010000250.1 GCA_031280335.1 Deltaproteobacteria bacterium
AAAATATCCGGACGTACTTTGTCCATGAACGAAATGCTCAAGGCGGTAATGCATCCTTCCGCCAGCATGACCGGCACATGAGCCGCCCACAGCAGTCGTGCCGAAAGCATGAAGCCTTCATCGCTCAAACCCAGAGCAGCTGCTGTTAAAAATCCAGCCCCGGCCACAGATAGAGCCCCGCTCAAAAACGCTCCGCTCAAACGCAAAACCCGGCCTTTGGACAGCAGCGGGGAAAAAATCCAAGCGAAAAGTACCGCTGGCAGAGCCATATTAAAGGTGTTAACGCCCAGCGCGGCCATGCCTCCGAACTGAAACAGAACCGCCTGCAGCAACAGCGCGATAAAAATGACCGGAAAAGTGGCCCAGCCGAGCAGCAGCCCCAAAAGGCCGTTTAAAATAAGATGGACGCTGCCTGGACCAATGGGTACATGAACCAGTGAGGCGACAAAAAAAGCCGAAGCCAGCAAGGCGGCGGCCATGAGCCGTTCCATATCCAGTTTGCGCAGTCCCGCAATCAAACCTGGAACAGCCAGCCCCGCCCCGCCAAGCAACACCGGGACGGAAAGCACGCCTTCAGAAATATGCATGATCTTTCCTCCCGATAAAGTTTATTTTTTCATGGTTGGAGCAAGAAATTCCAACCACAACACCGCCCCCAACTCCACATCTTTGGCCGCGCCCTTATGTTCCAGGCGTTCGTCCGCCGTGTTCAGGGCGGCAAATCCCCACCAGCCGGCAAAAGGCACGGTGTAAGCGAATATGCCGTTGTCATCGGCTTTGATTACTTGTGTAACCATATAGTCATTGGGGGCCGCATATTTTTTATTACGGTTGTAAAACTCCACTTCCACCTCTGCCCCAGGCACAGGCGCGCCATTGAGCAGCACCCTGCCCTGAAACACATTGCCGGCATAGTTGCCGAAAGGCCTAGTCAGGGGCACAATCTCCGTTTTAAGTCCCAGAGGAGCGTCCCACCCCTCTTCTTCACCAAAAGCAGCCACATAGGTTTTGGTATAATGGATGATAAAGCAGTCCTCCGTTTCTTCCCAATAAGGCTGCGGTTCCATTACAAATTGATATACGCCCGGTCGCTGTATTTTATACTCAGCCTTCCAGGCGTCATGCCCCATCTCTTTGGCGGATTTCAATACGGGGAGCAGGTCTTCGGCCTTACCCCCGCTGAATACTTTAAAACCTTTAGGTTTGACTAGGGGCATTCCTTCCATGACCATGGGGTGGCTGAAAGACAAGGCCACTGAAATAGCCGCTTTTTTGGCATCCATGACCATGGAGGAAGAAGGGATTACCATGCCGAAATGGGCGTAAGCCGCCCCGTTCAACCCCAGCATCAGAAAAAGGGTAAACATCCAAACTTTGCGCATATTATATGCACTCCCCTTTCAAGAGTAACCTCTTGAGTATGAAAAATATAAAAAAATTATTACGAAGTCCGAGTAGCATTTTCTTATGCCTGCGGCAATAATTTTTTGCTGAAAATCTATGTGGCAAAAAATTCATCCAGGCATAGGGGAAATAAGTAAATGTATAATATCAAAGTTAATATGCTCCAGCATACCACGAATAACAAATTCATAATGTTATTGCGTAAAATCATTGCGAAGGTAAAAGTCCTCTGTAAAAAGCGACTTGACAAGCGATGGCCGATACCTATCATATATGGTTCGAGCCTATTTAACCGGCATTGGTATAGAACACCATGCCCTGGAGGACGGAGTTCCTCCAGGGAGCGGTACCCTTTCAAGTACGCATAATTCCCGGCCGGGCACGAGATGTATGGATTTTCGATCCATAGTCATTGTTTGGACATGTCCGGCAAAACGCTCTCCCAAGGAGATTTTTATGGCTTACGAGATTCGACTGGTTAAGATTATCACCGGTGAGATGATTTTAGGCAAATTTGACGCCGCCAAGAATGCCTTGGTGGATATAGCGGCATTGCAAACCATACCCACGCAGCAAGGGGTGCAGATGATGCTGTTGCCCTACGGTTACCCCTTTGATCAAGATTTTACGGGAGAAATAAGTTACACCCATGTACTCTACACTTATAAAAAATACCCGGAAGAACTGAATACAAAGTATATGGAGGCTATCTCCAACCTTACTTTAAGTTCCGGCGGCCTGAGCGGCCTGAACCTGAAAAACCCGCCCATGGGCGGGGGTTCAGACCTTTCAGGTCTGATTCGCGGCAAATAAAGCGGGTAAATTTGCGTCGTCTTTTAAGCATATTGCCCAAACCCAGCCGCTATGCTGGCATTGAGGAAGGTTCCGTACATAAAGACCCAGATGCTGTGCGTCTGCGTTTGGCTTTGGCTTTTCCAGATCAGTACGAAGTGGGCATGTCCTATCTGGGGCATAAGATTCTTTACGGAATCGTCAACGATGTGCCGGACTGGTGGGCGGAGCGCGTCTTCGCTCCCTGCTCCGAAGCCGGCAGAATCATGCGCCTGCACCGGACTCCTTTATGCAGTCTGGAATCCGGCACCCCTTTGGCCGATTTTGACGTATTGGGTTTCAGCCTCACCCACGAACTGTGCTATACCAATGTGTTATACATGCTGGATTTGGCCGGTGTCCCTTTTTACAGCCGCGAAAGGCTGGAAGGAGGCTACCCTCTGGTCATTGCCGGCGGTGGCTGCGCCCTTGCGGCTGAACCGGCGGCACCTTTTTTTGACGTCATGCTTTTAGGAGATGGCGAGGACCTACTGCCGGAGTTCCTGCGTTTGTTCCAGTCCGTCAAAGAAAAAGGCGAGGGCAAAACCAGATTTCTGGAACAGGCCGCACACATCCCCGGTGTATATGTGCCGATGTTTTTTAAGGAAGACGGGCCGCGCCGCCCTCCATTACCCTTACGTCATGATTACGCCGCCATTGCCAGAAGAGCGGTCAGTTCCCTGGATGAGGCAGCTTACCCCGTGCGACAGGTCATCCCTTTTGGCGCTGTGCATAATCGTTTGGCCTTGGAAATCGCACGCGGCTGCACCCGCGGCTGCCGCTTCTGTCAGGCGGGCATGATCTATCGCCCGGTACGCGAACGCGGCATAACCAAGCTAAAGGAACTTTTGAACTACTGTCTTGCAGGTACGGGTTACGACGATGTATCTTACCTTTCTTTGAGTACAGGTGACTTTTCCGCCCTTAAAACCCTTTTCAGCGCCACCATTGAGCGCTGTTCTTCCGAACAAATTTCCGTATCTCTGCCTTCTTTGCGTATAGGCTCCATTGACGACGCCATTATGGAAAAAATAGCGGATATACGCCGTACCGGAGTTACCCTGGCCCCGGAGGCAGGCAGTCAGCGCCTGCGCGATGTGATTAATAAAGGAATTTCTGAAGAAGAAATTATTCTGCACGCGCAAAAACTTTTTGAACACGGCTGGCAACAAATAAAGCTTTACTTTATGGTTGGTCTGCCCACAGAAACGGATGAAGACCTACTGGCCATAATCGGTTTGTGCCGCAAAGTGCGCGATGCCGCAGGGCCGGGCGTCAAACGCCTGCAGGTAACCGCCGCCATCTCGCCTTTTGTGCCCAAGGCGCATACCCCTTTTCAGTGGGAAGAGCAGCTTCCCCTGGAGGAAACCAGACGCAAAATTAATATTTTATTTCAAGCCGTCCGTAAGGAAAAACGCATTAAACTACGCTGGCATGATCCGGAAATGAGCTTTTTGGAAGGGCTGCTTTCCCGCGGCGACCGCCGTCTGTGCAAAGTGGTGGAACGCGCCTATAACAAAGGAGCCATCTTTTGTTCCTGGGTGGATCAGTTCAGCCTGCCGCCCTGGCTGGAAGCTATGCGCGAGGAAGGGCTTTCGCCTGATTCATACGCCGCCGGACTCCCCTTGGATGCCTCTTTGCCATGGGAACACCTGCGCAGCGGTGTAAACAAAAAATTTCTGCTTTTAGAGCGTGAGCGCGCCTTTAAGATGGAGTTGAGTGAGGATTGTCGCTACCAGGGCTGCCGCCAGTGCGGGGTTTGCGACACCAGATCTGCCCCTTCCAATCTGCCCAAAATTTCCGCAGAAACAACCTATGCCAACATATTGAATTTTGCGCAGCGGGATCAGGAGACGCACCGGGTAAATCTGGACGAACATGGCCGGGTCGTTACGCGCCACGCGCCTCAAAACGGCCTTAAAAATACGCCGCCGGCCCTGACCGAAACCCTGACCCGCAAAGTGGATCATTGCCGGGTCTGGTATGCCAAAAACATGGACGCGGTTAATCTGAGCCAGCTTGAACTACAAGCCGTATTAGAAAGAGCCATGCGCAGAGGATGCCTGCCCTTGGCCTTCAGCCGCGGTTTCAAGCCGGCACCGCTTATTTCTTTTACCAGAGCGCTACCGGTAGGGGTGGCGAGCTTCGCGGAGTGGTTCAGCCTGTACTTGCGCGAAAAAAGATCAGCTGAACAAATAAAAAACGCCTTCAGGCATCTCCCCTTGGGGCTTGAGATAACCGGGGCGGAAAAACTGCCCCTTGGTTTGCGCCCGCAGGAAGCTATGGGCGAAGTTTATAAGCTTGAATGGCGCGGAGAGGAGCAGCGCCGCCCAAGCTTCAACCAGGCCTGCTCCTCCCTGGCCGCTGCGCCGGATATCTTATGGAGCAAGAGCGGCAAAAAAGAAACCCTGAACATCAATATACGCAGCAAAATTCGCACGGTGGATAAAGTCGAAGATGAAGCCCGCCTTTTGCAATTGGATTGGTCAGATGGCTATGTCTCACCCCTGGCCCTGGTGCGTGCCGCCCTGGGCTTAAGTCTCAACGGTGATGTCGAGGCATTTTCCACGCACGAATTCATGCTGACCAAACTGCGCATTGTGCATTAACCGGCAAGGCCGGATTTATGGAGATAATTATGTCTCGGACTTTTATATTATCAGGAATATTTATTATGACCATCATATCATCCTTTCCAACTTTCGCGCTTCCATCCACGACCTCAGCAACGGAACTTTACAAACTGCCCAATGGTCTGACCGTGCTTATTCAAGAAGATCAGCGTTTTCCCCTTGTCTCCATGCGTCTTTACGTACATGCCGGATCAGCCTATGAAACCTCCGACCAAGCAGGCATAAGCCACCTTCTGGAACACATGGTTTTCAAGGGCACGGAAAAACGCGCCCAGGGCAAAATATCACAGGATATAGAAGCATTGGGTGGTTACCTGAATGCCGCCACCAGCTTTGATTACACTAAATATCTGGTGGATCTGCCCGCCGAGTACTGGCGCGTTGGTCTGGATGTACTCAAAGACATGGCTTTTCACGCCAGTATAACTGAAACGGATCTGGAAGCGGAAAAGAACGTGGTCATCGCCGAACTTAAACGAGGTGAGGATCAGCCGCAACAATTGCTGTTTAAGCATCTGCAGGGCCTGGCTCTGGACGGAACCCCTTACGCCCGTCCGATCATAGGCTATGAAGAAAACATTAAGGGCATTACGCGCCAGCATATACTGGATTACATCAAACGCCTCTATCAGCCCCAGGCCATGCTGCTCGCAGTGGCGGGCAAAGTGGATAAGGCGGCGCTACGAGCGGAAATAGAAAAAATTTATGCCGCCATCCCCAGCGGGCAGGGTTATATGAGTCCGGCCATGTTTGAGCCGGATGACCTGCCGACCGCCGGACCTAAAATTAAAATACAGCGCGGCAAATGGAACAAAATTTATTTAAGCCTGGCCTTTCCCTCGCCAGGAGAACGTGATACGCGCGCAGTGCATCTGGATGTGTTGGCCGCCCTGCTCGGAGGCGACCATACCTCTTATTTTTATCGTAAATATAAATACGAACGTCAGCTGGTGGATAGCATATCCGTACATAATTATTCCATGGAACGCCTTGGGCTCCTGTATTTTTCCGTTGTATTGGATGAAGAACATTTTGCTGAATTCTGGGAAGAATTCAGTAAAGACCTGGCCGCCATAGACCGTATCAGCTTCAGCCAGATCGAATTGGACCGGGTGAAGCTAAATATGGAAGACGACCTGTTCAGGATAAAAGAGACCATCTCCGGACTGGCCGACAAAATCGGGCATTTCGCTTTCTTCAGCCCGCCGGATCATGGTGAAGCCAACTATTTGTATGTTTTGCGCCAGACCTCCCTGGAAAACCTGCGGGGGCAACTTGGCGCGGTGAATACACGCCGCCTTTCCATGAGCATCCTTTTGCCAGAAAAAAATCAGAACATTCATGATGCCTACCTTAAAGACACCCTGGCCCGCCTGCCCGATCCGGCCAGGGATAAAGCCGTCAATGCCAATAAAACCGCTGAGCGCGGACGGGAAGTCATTGACCTGGGGCAGGGGCGCACTCTTATCCTCATCCCTGACCATACCTTGCCCTATGTATCCGGCAGTCTTATGTTCAGCGGCGGCGATGCCCTTTTGCAACAAAATACGCAGGGTCTGGCCGCGCTCACCGCTGCCGTCCTGACCCAGGGAACCACCCAACGTGGAGCTACAGAGATGGAGGATTATCTAGCCGACCGGGCCTCTAGTCTGAACGCCGGGGCGGGACGACAAAGCTTTTACTTCAATTTTACCTTTCCCTCCCGTTTCAGCGCGGATATTTTTAACTTGTTGGAAGAAACACTTGCCAGTCCGGCCTTGGCAGTGGAAGAATTTGAACGGGAACGACAAAACCAGCTCGCCCAGATAAAAGCAGCTGAGGATCAGCCCTTGGATATGGCCTTCCGCCATCTTTTCCCTTTTCTCTTTACCGGGCACAGCTATGCTTTCATGCAGTTGGGCGAAGAGGCAACGCTCAAAGACTTTAAGGTGGAGCAGATCAGAGAATTCTGGCTTAAACAGAAAACCCTGCCTTGGACTCTTGCGCTCTGTGGAGATTTTCAACGGGACGCGGCCATCGCCGCCGCCAAAAAATTGCCCCTGCCCTCCGGCAAAGCTTTGCGTCTTGATAAACCGCAATGGAATAAAGAAAAGAATCTTTCCCTGACCCTGCCCGGACGCCGGCAAAGCCATATTTTATTGATTTTTCCCACCGTTGCCCTGGAGGATCGGGACACGCCTGCTCTGCAACTTTTACATTCAACCCTGACCGGCATGAGCGGACTGCTCTTCAGCGAGCTGCGCGAGCGGCAAGGTCTGGGTTATACGGTCTCCGCCATACCCTGGATTGCGCAAAAGACGGGCATGCTGATGTTTTACATAGCTACGGACCCCGACAAAACACTTCAGGCTAAAGAAGGTTTTAAAAAGGTGGTAGAGGATATGCGCCGGGGACCTTTGCCGGCGGACTTGCTGGAACGTGGCAAAAATTCTTTGAAAGGCGATTATTACAGAAACATGCAGACGCTTGCGGCGCGGGGGGGCGAAGCTGCTACCCTGTTTACCCTTGGTCTGCCCCAGGATACCAGCAGCAAACAGATTGAACTCGCCGCCGCAGTTACACCGGAAGCCCTGTGGAAGATCGCCGTAAAATACCTGGATATGGATAAGGCCTACTGGGTGGAAGTGCAGCCCTAGAGAGTTCCAACTTTGAGATTGCTCGTATTATTGTTGACCCTCGCCTACTGGACTTTGTGGCGGGTTTTAGAGCAATTCAAAAGTGAAATTGCTCTAGCCCGCATATTTCATGAGCAAGCTCTCCCTGGTCAATTTTGAGCTTGCTCATGTTTTTCCATCGGGCATTTTTCAAAAAGGACGGCACTATCGATTCAAACGGCGCAGGACGCCTT
>JAITGZ010000040.1 GCA_031280335.1 Deltaproteobacteria bacterium
CTCATCGGCGTGCAGCGGGAGTTGAAAAAAAGCGGTAAGGCGTACCGCGCCTTCGAGATCCTCAACCTGGGCAAATACGAGCGCCAGCACTATGTGGGCGTAAACCCGGATCTGCGCGAAGAAGAAAAGGCCCGGCAGCTCGCGGCCAAAGAAGCGGCCTTTCTGGAACTTATCTTGCGCGCCTATCAGGCGGAAAAGGCCGAAGGCTTCAGCGCCTTTCACGGCAAAAAGGCCGGGCGTCTGGTGGCGGTGGGGCCGGTCAATATGCCCGTAACCCGCCTGTTTGTGGAAGAAATCATTCTGGAATGCCGCAAGCATCACTTCACCAAGGTGGATATTCTCGGCTTCGAGTTTGAAATGGGCCTTTTCCCCAACCTGCTGGACGAGGCCAGGGCCAAGGGCATAGACATAGCCCCCAGGTATATCCCGGCGGAGGTTTTCGATAAACGGGCTGTGGAAAGAAATCAGGTAGTGTTTCATGACGTGGCCTTTATTGAAGCGCGGCCCCTGCATGACCCCAAACACGCCAACCGTGTCGCCGTAAAACTGACGGATTTTTCCGTGTTCTATTCGCAGGATTCCCTGGCCGCCGCGGAAGCGCAGCTCAAGAACAAAGCCGCCAGAATTGTGGTGGAACGCGGGCAGATCATCAAGATCAACAAAGACGGCGGCGGCGTAGTTACCCGCGAAATCCTGACCCAAAAATGGACGGACTGGATCGATTACTGGTCTGTGGATTTTGATTTTGAAAGCAGGCGGGAGATCATCCGGGTGAAAAACCCGGCCAGCGGCGAATTTGAAGAGCAATGGACGGGCGACTTCATTTTTGAGAACGAATGGCAGTCCTTCCGCACCAAAAAAGACCGCCATCTGGAACTGCAAAGCGTCTTCTACAAATATCCGGAGAGCGGACGCAAAAAAATCGCCGTCAAGGTGGTGGATATTTTCGGCAACGACACCATGACCATTCTGGATGTGAATATCGGCGCGGCGGCGTCATGAAAATATATATGGATGATGGTTTATGGAGGCACTGAAAAATGAGTAACGGCACAGCAATTGATTACCGCGATGCGAGTCAAATCCGATCCGCCGGTATTGAGGCGCTGACCAAGGCATTGGGACCGGTCGGCATGGCGTATTTTATGCGGCAGTTTGAGAAGGGCAGCGGCAATTATACGGAAGAACGCCATACATGGCTTGACAGGCTCAGCATGGATGAAGTTCTTGAAGGCGTGCGGAAAATAGAAAAAATCAGACAGCAGAATGGCCCTGCATCCTGATTTTCCCTCCTCTCCCCATGCCGTGCTTGCTCCGGCCCTGCGCTGGTTCCCGGCGGATGAAACCCTGCGCGGCACGGGCATGGAAAAGCTCATGCCGCCCCTGGTGGCAAGCCTGCGGCGCAAGGTCAGGGAATTTCGCGATTCCGGCTATGCCGGGGCCCGCGAAACCAGCAAGAGCCTCCTGAACTGGTGGTTCAAAGAAAAACACCTTGTACCGCAGTCAGACGGCGGCATGGCCGAGTTTCAATACTTCTTCGCCCAGCGCGAGGCGCTGGAAACCATCATCTATTTGTATGACGTTGTACAAGCGAAAGACAAGTATGATCTCATGCGTTTTGACGGCTCCGGGGTTGTTTCCGCCGGAATGTTTGATGAAGCCTGGCTGCGCTGCGTCATTAAAATGGCCACGGGCAGCGGCAAGACCAAGGTCATGAGCCTGGCCCTGGCCTGGAGTTTTTTCCATAAACTGTATGAGCCGGATTCCGGGCTGGCCCGCAACTTTCTGGTCATTGCCCCGAACATTATTGTGCTGGATCGTATTTACAAGGATTTTCAGGGACTGCGCATTTTTCTCAGCGATCCTGTCCTGCCGGATAACGGCTACGCCGGGCGCAATTGGCGCGGCGACTTCCAACTGACCCTGCACAAGCAGGATGAAGCGCGTGTTACCCGCCCCACGGGCAACATCTTTTTGACCAATATCCACCGCGTTTACGCGGGCAACGATATCCCGCCCTCGCCGGATGACGGGAACAGCATGGATTACTTCCTGGGGCCGCGCCCGGTGGGAGCGACCACGGATTCAAAAGTGGATCTGGGCATGATCGTGCGGGATATTGACGAACTCATGGTGCTGAACGACGAGGCGCATCATATCCATGACGCTTCCCTGGCCTGGTTCAAATCCATTGAGGATATCCACAACCGGCTTTTGCAGAAAGACGGGCGGCTGAGCCTGCAACTTGACGTTACCGCCACGCCCAGGCACAACAACGGCGCGATTTTTGTGCAAACCGTCAGCGATTACCCCCTGGTGGAGGCCATTTACCAGAACGTGGTCAAACACCCGGTACTGCCGGATAAACCCAGCCGGGAAAAGCTGCGCGAGCGCCAAAGCGCCAAATACACGGAAAAATACGCGGATTATCTGGATCTTGGCGTTGTTGAATGGCGCAAAGCCTATGCGGAGCATGAAAAGCTCGGCAAAAAGGCCATCCTCTTTGTGATGACCGACGACACGCGCAACTGCGACGAGGTGGCCGCCTGGCTGGAGGAACGCTACCCGGATCTTTCCGGCGGCGTACTGGTCATTCATACCAAGGATAACGGAGAAATCTCCGAGGCCGCTTCCGGCAAAGCCAGGGAAGAACTGGAACGCCTGCGTAAACTGTCCCATGCCATAGACGCGGCGGACAGCCCCTATAAGGTCATTGTTTCCGTCCTCATGCTCAAGGAAGGCTGGGACGTGCGCAACGTAACCACCATTGTCGGTCTGCGGGCCTATTCCGCCAAAAGCAACATTCTGCCGGAACAGACTTTGGGGCGTGGACTGCGTAAAATGTACCCCGGCGCTGTGGAGGAATATGTCAGCGTGGTGGGCACGGAAGCCTTTATGGATTTTGTGGAATCCATTCAGGCCGAGGGCGTGGAGCTGGAACGCAAGGCTATGGGCGAAGGCACGGGCGCCAAAACTCCGCTGGTGATTGAGGTGGATCGGGAAAATGTCAAAAAGGACATTGACGCCCTGGATATTGAAATTCCCATACTGACGCCGCGCGTGTACCGGGAATACAAAAACCTCGCCGATCTGGACATTGCCGCTTTCGGGCACAAAAAGGTGGCATACAGGCAGTTCAGCGAAGAAGAGCAGCGCGAGATTGTCTTCCGCGACATTACCAGCAACGAGATAACCCACACCACCATTCTGGACGGGGCAGGAATAGCCGACTACCGGAGCGTCATCGGCTGGTTTGCCAGAAGCGTGATGAAGGATTTGCGCCTGTTCAGCGGCTACGACGTACTCTTCGGTAAAGTAAAGGCCTTTGTGCGGCAGGAGCTTTTCACCCGGCCTGTGGATCTGGAACACCCCAACACCCTGCGGAATCTCTCAGAACTGGAAGCTACCAGGACCTTGCTGGAATCTTTCAAAAAAGCCGTCAATGCCCTGACTGTTCAGGATCGGGGCGATGCGGAAATACGCGACTCCATCAAACTGCGCAAGACCCGGCCCTTTGTGGTGAAAGACCAAGGCTACCTTGTGCCGCAAAAAAGCGTTTTCAACCGCATCATCGGCGACAGTAACTTTGAGCTTGTCTTTGCCGGGTTCCTCGAACAGTGTCCGGATGTCGCTTCCTACGCCAAAAATTATCTGGCCGTGAATTTCAAGCTGGATTACGTCAACGCTGACGGCGACATTTCCAACTATTACCCGGATTTTATCGTCAAACTGACGGGCGGGAAAATCATTATTGCAGAAACCAAGGGCTTGCAAGACCTGGACGTGCCACGCAAAATGGCCCGGCTGAAACAGTGGTGCGAGGATATGAACAAAGCGCAGCAAAAGACAGCCTTTGATTTTGTCTTTGTGGATCAGACAGGGTTTGAGAAGTACAGTCCTAAGAATTTTCAAAATATTCTGCGATCTTTTGATCAATATAAATCTCATGGAGATATATAAAAGATTGATGGAATAAATTGCTCACTCAAGACCGCTTATACGTAAACGAACATGGCCCTTGTCGTAACGCGTGTCAGCAGGGCGGGCAGCAAGTGCAGGCAGATCGTTATGAAAGACTATTTAGTCGGCCCTTCAGGATTTTGCCTTGCCGGACGCGCTGGGCGGATTGTGCAAAATCCGGTTTCATTCCATACCAAGCCGATGGATGTGCCCAATGGCTAAAGGCAACAAAGAAATCACCATCCGCAGTTCAGCGGCGGAATATCTGACTTTTGTCGCGGCCACCGGCGACAACCCAGCCACTGTTGAAATGCGTTATCAGGACGAGAACATCTGGCTGACGCATAAATTGATGGCTGCGCTGTATGATGTGGATGTCCGTACCATCAGTGAACATTTACGGAACATTTTCAGAGATGCTGAACTGATTGAGGATTCAGTTATCCGGAAATTCCGGATAACTGCCGCCGACGGCAAAACCTACGATACCAAACATTACGCTCTCCAATCCGTCATCGCCGTGGGCTTCAAGGTCAATTCCGAACGGGCCGTCCAGTTCCGCAAATGGGTTAACGCCATTGCCAAGGATTACACCATCCAGGGTTGGGTGATGGACAGCGAGAGGCTTAAAAACGGCGGCAGCATTCTGACGGAAGAGTATTTCGAGCGCCAACTCCAGAAAGTTCGCGAGATCCGCATGTCAGAGCGCAAGTTTTATCAAAAAATCACAGATATTTATGCCACGGCTCTGGACTATGACCAGACAGCGCAGACCACAAGACGTTTCTTCGCCACGGTACAAAACAAGCTGCACTGGGCCATCCACGGCCATACCGCCGCCGAGGTGATTTATAACCGGGCCGATGCCGAAAAATTGCGCATGGGGCTGACTACATGGCAGGACGCGCCGGAGGGCAAAGTTATCAAGGCGGATGTGGCTATCGCCAAGAACTACCTGACTGAAGAGGAACTTCAGTCGCTTTCCCGGATCGTCAACGCCTACCTGGACATTGCCGAGGATATGGCGCAACGGAAAATCCCCATGACCATGGAAGATTGGGAAAAACGCCTGAATATCTTTCTGCTGGCCGCAGAGCGCGAAGTTCTGCCTGACGCGGGCAAGATTACCCATGAAATTGCCGTTGCCCACGCCGAAAGCGAATTTGAAAAATACCGGATTATCCAGGATCGTCTGTTCCGGTCGGATTTTGATAAATTTCTTGAGGTGTTACCGAAAGAGATAACGGGGGATGGGCAGGAGTAAAAATTTTCGGGCCAACGTGCTGCAAGCGGCCTTCCGCACGTAAATTTTTGGCAACGAGTTCAATGGCGGCGACACTCTTCCCCAGCGCCAAGGCGGCTGCGGATAAAGAAAGGGTGGGTTGCTCGCGCAAAAGCTCCAAAAGTCGATCCGGCGTTTTTACAGAAAGACTTGGATATTGCGAGCCAAACTTTGTAATAACCTCCCCTTCTTGACGTGTACGTATTAAAACCGTACATTATGGAAAATGGAGGTAGCTATGAGCCAATACACAACAGAACAGTCAACACGGATGGACATGCGCGTCCCGCAGCCGGTGCGCGATATTATCGACCGCGCCGCAGCCATGCAGGGCCGCACACGTACGGATTTCGTCCTTGAAGCCGCACTGGAAAAAGCCGAGCAGATCATTGAGAGGCAGACGATTATCCGTTTGGCCTTGCAGGATCAGGAGTTGCTTGTCAAAGCGCTCACTCGGGACAGAGTAGAAGACACTCCACAGTATGTTAAAGATATTGCCCAGGAATACACGGCCAGGGTCATAAGCGAATGAAGCTGCGCTTTGCACTGCTATCCAAAGAAGCGGATCGGCGTTCCTTCTCCTGTGGCGTGCCGGAACTGGATGCCTATATGCATCATCAAGCCGGTCAGGATGCCGCTCGCGGCTTTGCTTCTGTGGTTGTCGCCACTGAAGAGGGAAGCCCTGCAATGATTATCGGCTACTACACGTTGTCAGCGGCTTCAATCCCTCTGACTTTGTTGCCGGAAGATGTTCGCGGAAAAATGCCACGCTACCGGAATATACCGGCAGTGCTATTGGGGAGACTCGCTGTAGCGCAAACCATGCACGGCCGCCATACAGGCTCTCTCCTGCTTTTTGATGCGTTGAGGCGGGCTTGTGCTAACGAATTGGCCTGGGCGGTGTTCCTGGTAGATGCCCAAAATGACCGTGCCGTTGCTTTTTATGAAAAATTTTGCTTCGCACGCTTTTGCCAAAACCCGAACTCTTTGTGGCTTACCCGCAAACAGGCAGAACGACTGGTGCAATGAATACCACACTCAATATATTCCAACGCGGCATTCTGCAAAAGTGCGCTACCGTCTTTGTGTACATGGCCAGCGTCACTTGTGGCGCGTTTTTTCTCGACTGGCTGACAAATTGCTGTTCATCCGCCTTGCGGAAGAGGCGCGGCGTCAAAATTTACTCTCTCAGAACGGCTTGCGCAGCTTTACTACGTTGATAGAAGCGCGAGACAGCACAATTACTATCGCTATCATATTGGGCGGCCTGGCGTGCGTTTTCGTGGGGTGGATTACCATCTTTATGCGTTGGGCAGCAAGGCGAAACGGGTAGTGTTCCCGGCAGCCTTTCCCTTTATAGCACATGCCGGGCTTTTTCCAAGATTGTAATTTGGTGTGGGGAATTGTGTGGGGAAGAAAAAGCGGCTATGGTTGACTTTGCCATAACCCCTTGATATTCCTGGTGGGCAGTACAGGATTTGAACCTGTGGCCCCCGCCGTGTGAAGGCGGTGCTCTACCGCTGAGCTAACTGCCCTTGCAAAGAAGGGTTCTACCTATAAAAAAGCCGTATAAATGTCAACGCAGGCCGCTGTTCAATTCCGCCCTGAATTTGCGGGAAAGCCTGAAGACCACCACCTTGCGCGGCGGGAGCGTGATGCTTTCTTCCGTTTGCGGATTGCGCCCCCTGCGGGCATTTTTGGCGTAAGCCTCAAATTTGCCGAAGCCGCTGACGAGCAGGGCGTGATCTTTTTTAATGGCCTGTTTCATGATTTTGAGCAACGATTCTATGATGCCCTTCATCTCAAGACGATTGCGATCCACCTTGTCATAAGCCGCGTCAACGATGTCGGCCTTGGTCAATGTCTTTTCGTTCATCCGCCAATTCCTTTGTGGTTTGAGCTTCAGCCTACGGCGGGCATGACTCGCTTACGGGTGAAGGCCGCATCGCGCTTCAACCGCCCGCTGGAGCCATCCACAACCCTTTTCAGATGTGCGCGCCCAATTTCTCCGCCCAAGCGGCCATTTCGTCCTGATCGGCATATTTACCGGGATTCCAGATAAAAGCAAGCCCATCCCCCTTATTCCGGGGGATCACATGCCAGTGCAGGTGCATAACCTCCTGCCCGGCCGCGGCAAAATTATTTTGCAGGCAGTTAAAGCCTTCAGCCCCCAACCCCGCGCGCATGGCCCGGCCGACTTTGCGCATGGCCTGAATCACGGCCTCGCCGCTGCCCGGCTCCAGTTCCAGCAGGGTGGCGGCGTGCGTTTTGGGCAGGACAAGCGTATGCCCCGGCCTGACCGGATGCAGATCCAAAAAAGCCAGGACGTTGTCATCTTCATAAATTTTGACGCAGGGAACTTCTCCCCGGATGATGGCACAAAAAATACAAGAGGGGTCAGATGCAGGCGCGGACATGAAATTTCTCCTGCCGAGACTATGGGCGAAGCGCGCTGATTTGGCAAGAAAAATATGCTTGCTTTACGCCTGACTCCGGGGCATGATTTTTTATGCGTCTCAACCACCCTGAGCCCGTGCGGGCCGGCCCCCCGGTTTTTCCGGTCTTCATCCCCTTTGCCGGCTGCGCCGGGCGCTGCGTCTTCTGCTCCCAGGAGAGGCAAACCGGGACCGAAACGCGGCCTTTGGACAGCCTGCGGCGCGACCTTGAAGCACACCCCCCGGCCATGCGCCCTGTGCCGGAACTGGCCTTTTACGGCGGCACCTTCACCGCCCTGCCCCTAAAGGAGCAGGAAGCCTTTCTAACCCTGGCCGCCAAACTCAAAGCCGCCGGCAGTATCTGTCGCACACGCTGCTCCACCCGCCCGGACGCGCTGAAGCCCCCCCTGCTGGCCCGTCTGGCCGCCCTGGGTCTGGATTGCCTGGAGCTGGGCATTCAAAGTTTCAGCGCCGCCCCTCTCCAAGCCTCACGGCGCGGCTACAGCCCGGAAACCGCGCTGCGCGCCTGCCGCCTGGCGCAGGAGGCCGGTCTTGAACTGGGCGTACAGCTCATGCCGGGTATGCCCGGCATGGAACCGGAACATTTTCAGCGCGACATGGAGCTGTGCCTGGAGCTGCGGCCAAGCCTGCTGCGGCTTTACCCCTGTCTGGTACTGGAAGGCACCGCCCTGGCGCAAGACTGGAAAAATGGCGCTTACACCCCCTGGAGTCTGGAGCTGATTATGGAACTGCTCCCCCCGGCCATACTGCGCCTGTGGCGGCGCGGCATCCGGGTGATCCGCCTGGGACTGGCACCGGAAGAAGGCCTGGAGCCGTGTATTTTAGCCGGGCCGCGCCACCCGGCCCTGGGCCAGAGACTGCGCAGCCGGGCCTTGTTCCTGCATATGAAAGAAAAACTCCCCCCGCCGCAACATATGTCCACTCTGGAACTGCACGCCCCAAACCGCTGCCAAGGGGAATTCTTCGGCCATCGGGGAGAATTGAAAGAAGCCTACGCCCGCCTGGGCCTGACCCCTGACCGGGTGCGCTGGCGGGAGCAGGATTATTTTGAGCTTGTTCCCCGCTGTTGACGCCCCAAAAATATCGTTGCAAAAAAAGATAAAAACAGGCAATTATGTACCCAACCGTCAACAATGCAGCATGGGCCGAGAGAATTATGCGTTTTGCGCCCCGCCGGGGTGCGCGTCCACGGCGGATTTCCCGCCCGGAAGGAAACCCCGCCCTTCAGGGCGGGGCGTTTATATGGCCTTCCGGCCGGGGGCGGGACCACAAAGGAACTGGCGGATGAAGCACAACATCACTAGCCCTGAAAAAAAACTGGTGGACTATCTGGCCAAAAAGGGCATGAAGCTGACCAGCCGGCGGCGCTTGATCCTGGCGGAATTTTATAAAAGCTCCGAACACCTGAGCGCGGAAGACCTGTACCAGAAACTGCGTCTGCTGGACTCCAGCATA
>JAITGZ010000047.1 GCA_031280335.1 Deltaproteobacteria bacterium
GCTTGCAGACACGCCCCCATATACCTTTTCAAAAGACCCTGCCAGGGCAGCCACAGGCCCAGGGTGAGCATGGGGATGACCAGGGCGATAAAGCCCTTGGTCAAAAAGGCGCAGGCGCAGGCCAGACCGGCCAGGGTCAGCCGTGCCGTTTTCGCGCGCCCCGGCGGGGTCTGCGTGGCCGTAAAAAAGGCCGCCATGCACAGGGTTATAAAAAAAGTAAACAGAGAGTCCAGGGTAATAAAAGTGCCTACGCCGAATACCTCAAAAAAACTCAAATAAATCACCGCTGCGGTCAAGCCTTGGGCCGTCCCGTCTTCAGAACGGCCCCGCGCGCAGGCGCGCAGCAACATGAAGACCGCCAGGGCCGCCCCGCTGGCGGCCAGGGCCGCTGGCAGCCGCGCCGCCCACGGCTCGCGCCCGAATAAAGACATGGAGGCCGCCCCAAGCCAGTAACCCAACGGCGGCTTTTCATAATAAGGCAAGCCCAACAGCCGCAGCTTCAGCCAGCCGCCCCCGTCCGCCATCTCTCTGGATATCTCCGCATAACGCGTTTCATCCGGCTCAAAAAAAAGACGCTGCGACAGCGGCAGGACATATGCCGTCAAAAAACATAAAACCAGAAACAAACAGACCGGTTTGGAAACAGATGAAACGCTGTCTTGCATTACTGTAACCCTTTTTTAAAACCATTTCACGTTTGGATTACTTCAGCCGCGCAGCGGCGGAAAAATGATGAGGGGGGGGGGTGGGGCGATAGCCCCAAAATCAGAGTTAATCCTTCAATTCTTCCATCCCCTGGTTAACTCTTCCGTCTCTTGATTGCTTCTTTCTTTCTCTTCTTCTTGAAAAGCCATACATCCTTCGCGGCCGGGCATTGCGCGCATACGCAGGCCGGCTTCGGGCAATTCCCCCTGGGCGGCCAAAATTTCGTCCAGGCGGGTGAATTTTATGTCGCGCTCCCGGGCCAGGGTCAGAAAGCGCTCAAAAAGGTCGGCTCTGACCAGCCCTTCCACCTCGGCATGGACGCAGAGTACGTTCAGACCGTCGGGGCGGAACATATCCAGGAGGCGCTGGTTGTAATTGGCCGGGCTTACGCCTTGCCGTCCCATGAGTTCGTCGTAGGTGGGCAGGGTTACGGGCACCTGGGGCGCACGCAGTCTGCGGCCTTGCAGGCGGGGGATGAAGCAGCTCGCGCCACGGCAGTCGCTGTTGTAGGCAAAGGGGAAGGCATCTTTGGCCAGCAGAGCGGCCTCTGGGGCGCGCCAGGCCGGAGCGGCCGAGCAGCTGGGCGGCCGGTCCAGGATTTCCGTCAGGCGTTCGTACCCCAGGCGCAGTTCCAGGGCGGCCGCGCCGGGGGCGTCCAGGTTCATGCTCTGCCACCGGTGGTGATCCCAGGCATGCAGGCCCACTTCGTGCCCGGCGCGCAGGGTTTGGCGCATCATCTCTCCGGCGGCGCGGCCCACGTCCGGCCCGCGTCCGATGACCCCGCAGCGCAGGATATTCCAGCCGTACAGGGCGGGGGCGTTGGTGCGCAGCATCTTCCAGAGAAAGGCCGGTTTGAGCAGCCGCCAAAGGTGGCGGCCCATATTGTCCGGACCCACGCAAAAGAAAAAAACGGCACGCAGGCAGAAGCGATCCAGCAGGCGGAGCAGGCGCGGCACCCCCTGGAGCGTGCCGCGCAGCGTATCCACATCCACGCGCAGGCCGGCCTGCATTAAGCCCCCGCCGTGGGCGGCGCGGCCGGGGCAGCCCCTACGGTTTGCAGGTGGTCGCGCAAAAAGAAGTCCAGGGTGGCCTCCACCGCCCGGCGCGGGTCCACCTGGGGCCGCCAGCCCAGCAGGCGTTCGGCCTTGGTCATGGAAGGACGGCGGTTCAGTACATCCTGGTAGCCCTTGCCGTAGTAAGAGCTGCCTTCCATGGCCAACATGCCGGCGCAAGGCGGAAAGTGCCCGCGCAGGGGGTGGCGCTCGAAACTTTGGGTCAGGATTTCCGCCAGCTCTTTAATACTCAGTTCTCCTTCAGGATTGCCGATATTAAAGATGGCACCGTCACAGGTGCCGTTTTTGTTGAGAATGATGCGGTACAGGGCCTCCACCCCGTCCTCCATAGCGGTGAAACAGCGTTTTTGCCCGCCGCCGTCAATGAGCAGGATGGGCGTACCTTCCACCAGATTGAGGATCATCTGGGTGATGGCTCTGGAACTGCCGATGCGCGCGGCATCCAGACGGTCCAGGCGGGGGCCGATCCAGTTGAAGGGGCGGAAGATGCTGAAACGCAGCCGATCGCTTTGTCCATAAGCCCAAATAACCCGATCCAGCAGCTGCTTGGAGGCGGAATAAATCCAGCGCTGGTTGCGGATGGGTCCAAGCACCAGGGGGGAGTTATCCTCGTCGAACTCCGGGTCGTCGCACATGCCGTAAACCTCGGAGGTGGAAGGAAAGATGACCCGTTTGCCGTAATCCACGCAGTAGCGCAGCACGCGCAGGTTTTCTTCAAAATCCAGCTCAAAGACGCGCAGGGGGTTGCGCACATATTCAATGGGTGTGGCAATGGCCACCAGGGGCAGGATGATGTCGGCCTTGCTCACCTCATAGCGGATGGTCTCGCGGTGGATGGTGATATCGCCGTCAGTAAAATGAAAACGCGGATGCTCCAAAAAACGGGCGATCTGATCGCTCTGCCGGTCAATGCCATGCACCTCAAAATGCCCGTCTTGCAGCAGGCGCTCGCTCAAGGCGTTGCCGATGAAGCCGTTGACCCCCAGAATAAGCACCCTGGTTCTGCGGGCGGCAGCCGCAGGCGACGCAAGGCGCATACCGGGGCGGATGCCCAGGCTTTGGGCCAGCTGCGGCCCGCCCATGCTCACGCTTTTTTCCTCCTGCCCCAGGGTCAGGCGCAATACTCCCCTGCCCGCGGCCACATCCAAGGGATCGACCGAAAGCACCGTGCCGGGTTTTTCACCTTGGCCGCCATCCCGGGCCGAAGCCTCCCAAACCAGCACCTTGCGCCCGCCGATATGGGTAAAAGCCCCAGGCCAGGGGCGGGTCAGCGCCCGCACCAGATTCTCCAGCCCGGCCGCCGGGCCGGCCCAGTCCATGCGCCCGTCCTCCGGCGTACGGCCGCCAAAATAAGTGGCCTGACCCTCATCCTGCGGCGTCCTGGGCGGACGGCCTTCGGCGATGGGGGCCAGCAGCGGACGCAGCAGCTCCGGCACAGCGGCGGTCAATTTTTCGCTCACGCTGCGTGCCGTGTCCAAGGGGTCAATGGGCAGGCGCGTCTGCCCTACAATATCACCGGCATCCGGCCTGGACGTCATAAAATGCAAAGTCAGCCCGGTCTCTTTCTCGCCGTTGATGATCGCCCAGTTGATGGGGCAACGCCCCCGATACCTGGGCAATAGCGATCCGTGCAGATTAAAAGCCCCCAAAGGCGCCAGGGAAAGCAAAGGCTCGCGCAGCAGTTTGCGGTAATAAAAAGAAAAAAGCGCGTCCGGAGCCAGAGCGCGGATGCGCTCCACCCACAGCGGATGATTCACATCCTCCGGCGCATACACCGCAAGCCCCCTGGAAGCGGCAAATTCCGCCACAGAGGTGAACCATACGTTCTCGCCGGGATCATCCAGATGAGTGAATACCGCCCCCACCTCCACCCCGGCCGCAAGCAGCGTCTCCAGCCCCGCCCGGCCAATGTTGTTATAAGCAAAAACTATAGTTTTCATAAATTATTTTCCTTGTTGATTAATCGGGGCTGCCGCCCCGCGGCCCCGCCTGTGGAGCCGAAGGCCCCCCAGACCCCCCGTTCAGTTTTTTTCA
>JAITGZ010000067.1 GCA_031280335.1 Deltaproteobacteria bacterium
GCCACACATACGGCTCCCACGATCCAACCCGGCTATGTCCCGCGCTGGACGGTCGGGACATGGGAGCAGGTGGAGGATCACAAAGGCAAAGATGGCTGGCTGAACGGTGAACCGCACAAGATTACCGAGTACGGCCCCTTGCCGGAGGGCTGGTCGGATACCCCGCCGCCGCCGACAGCGGAGGAACTTGACGCACAGCGACGGGCGGATATCCTGGCTCGGCTGGCGGTTATTGACGTTGAGCGCAGCCGCCCTCTGGCTGATTTGGCCCTGGGGCAGGATGAGGATTTTGCCCGGCAAAAATTGATCACGCTGGAAGCGGAACGGGCGGCACTGGCGGCGGAACTGGCTGGGTTGATGCCCGCTTGACACTTGGCGGGGAAGGTGTATATTGGGCTTGCAGTGGGCAATCCCCCTGTGATTCAACTCAGTTTTCGCCCCGGTAGGATAGCAGGTCCTACCGGGGCAGTTTTTATGTTTACCGCTTCATGCGGTGTACGATTACTGCCACAATCACGCCCGCCAGCACCGCTGACAGAACGCTTAGGAGAAACTGCTCCATCGGCGCTACCTCCTCGTTGGACTTGGAGGATTGCCCGACAAAACTTTTATCCTTCCTGTTCCGATCCCGCAAGCCCTTAGCGCCTCTCTCGGCGTGGGAGGCGCGCGTGGGGATGATATACGCGCGCACTCCCACAGGCTTTTTTCCCAGACGGGCGTGTCGAGGAATACCACTGAAAGCATAGGCGCGTCCGGCACGAGCGGCTGCACCGGCCTCGGCGGGCCGAACGGCGCGGGCGGAGGCGCGTACTATGACACAATCGTTTCCTCTTCCGCGAATACGGGCGCGCGTCTTGTCGAGCAGACCGGCGGCTTAACCACCCGCCCCCGCTCATGGGGCGCATTGGCCTGCGTGTACCTGGGGCTGCCTGCCTCATGATGCCGGGAGTCCAAGATAGACGCACGCGAGCGCGCCCCAGGCGCGGGGTTGGTTCTTGTCGGCCACAGGCGCCGCGCGCGCCGCGGAAAAGTTCTCAACTGCCGGCTGTACGCCCTGGCCACTAACCAGTTGCGCGGGCAGATACGTACCGGAAGCCTGCGAGAATACGCCGTCCGGCACAACAGACGGATTGCCGATCCCGGTCCTAGGTAACGCGCTGCCGAATGTGCCAACCAGATTCCGTATCGCATCCCCATGCGCCCCTCCCACGCCGGAAGACAGGCGAAACGCCGATACGCCCTCCTAAAACCAGGAGGCAACATGGCACAGACGCTTTTTCAGGAATTGGCAAGGGAATGGTGGGAGCGCTACATGCTGCGCGGCGATGTGAAATACGCCGCAGAAAGCTGGCGGCGCTTGGAGCGCGAGGTGTTCCCCCGGATTGGCGACAAGCCGCTTAAAAAAATCAATGCGCCGATGATCCTGACTATACTGCGGCGTATTGAAAAGCGCGGCACGCTGGTTGTGGCGCGTAAAGTAACAAGCCATATCTCGCAGATCATGCGCTACGGTATAGCCTGCGGGCATATTTTCACGAACCCGGCGCGGGACTTGGGCTGGGCATTGACTCCGCACAAATCCAAGCCGCGAGCGGCAATAACGGAACCCAAGCAAATTGGCCTGCTGATGCGTGATATTCAGTCGTTTCGCTCAAAGATGCGGCGATGCGCCCTGCAGCTGGAAGCGCTTGTCATCGTGCGGCCTGGCGAGTTGTGCCAGGCAGAATGGTCTGAAATTGAAATGGATATGGGTGTCTGGCGCATTCCGGGGCACAAGATGAAAACGAAGCGCCCGCATATCGTGCCTCTTTCCCGTCAAGCGCAGGAGGTTTTACGGGAGTTGCGCACGCTTACAGGTGGCTGCCGCTGGCTGTTTCCAAGCCGATGGGACAAAAGCCGACACATGGGAGGGCAGGTATTGAACACGGCGCTGCGGCGCATCGGCTGGCCCGCAACGGTAATAACCGCGCATGGTTTTCGGGCAATGGCGGCCACAACTCTTTCAGAACAAGGCTGGCCAAGTGATGCCATAGAACGGCAGTTGGCGCACGTTGACAAAAACGCGGTGCGGGCCGCTTACCAGCGCTCGGAGCTACTGGCTGAAAGGGGCAAAATGATGCAGGCGTGGGCGGATTTTCTCGACATGCGGTGCGCCTGGGCGATTTTGGGCAAGTAAACTGCAGGGCCGGGCGTGGAGTCCGGCCTTTTTTTATATAAAAATTATATATTGCCCTTGACTGTTATATAATTTTTATATATTGTATTTATAACAGGGGGGAGAATGAAGCCACGGGAAGTACAGAAAAGGCTGGAGGCGGACGGATGGAAGGAACTGCCGGGCGGCAAAACAAGCCACAAGCACTTCAAACACGCCAAAAGGCCGGGCAAGGTGACAGTTCCGTTCCATCCTGGTGACGTCAATCCCGTCACCCTGAAAAACATTGAAAAACAATCAGGAGTGAGCATGGGCTAGGGGCGATCTCTGGCCAATGCTCACTGCCGGTATATCGAAACTGAACAGGAGGACATCATGGCGGTTTATTACGCGGGTTTTATTCCCGCCAACGGCGTGTATGCCGTGCTTTTTCCCGATCTGCCGGGCTGTAATGCCGAAGGGGCCACTTTAGAAAGGGCTTTTGCCATGGCGATGGAAGCCGTAAGCGGACACGTGGTAGCCATGGCGGACGATGGCGACGACATCCCCGCACCCAGCTCCCAGGAAGCCGCGATGGAAAAACTGCGGGAGCAGTATGCCGGACTCGGTTTTGGCAAGCTGCCCGAAGAAGTGGAACTACACCCTGTGCCATTTCCGAATCTGGACATGCGCACCAAACAGGTGGCGGTCTCGTTCAGTCAATACAAGCTGGATATGATTGACCGTAAGGCCAAGGCTGCGGGCATGAGTCGTTCGGGCTTTCTGGCTGTCGCCGCCAGCGCGTTTGAGAGCAACCCGCGCGTCTGAGGCCGGCTGACGAGTGATAACAAGGGCGCGGACACCATGTCTGCCCCCCTTGTTTACTTGCGGGCGGCCTTGCGCCATTCCCAGGGGATCATTAATATGTTTACGCTTAAATGGCTTCTTGCGGCTGCCGCCATTATTATCATCTGGAAAATGGCGCAACGCTTTTTGGCGATGAAACGCGCCGATCTGCTTATAAATCTGCGCTTGTTTCTTGCCGCGACAGCCATTGTCATCGGCTGGCAGCTGGTTTTGCGTCATATATTAAATTACTGGCGATGAATTTGCTCCATTTTTATCATGCTTCCCCCTCCGTTTGGTATTTCTTGCCGGGGGCGTCATGGCGCAGCGCCGCGCAGCGTATGGCATCAGTATACAGCAGTATGTCGTCCAGTTTTTCGATGGCGACAAAATTGTCTTTCTTGTCCTCGCCGATCAAGCCGATGGCAAGTTTTTCCGGTTTATTGAAGTTCAGGCGCAACAGCGGTTTGCGGATGGAGTCATCCAGTACCACCACAGACCGGCCTAAGCCGATGACATTGCGGAGGAAGACGCGCTCCGGATCGATAGTCCCCATGAGTACGGACTTGACCAGATAAAAAACCTGGATTTCATTCCCCGTGAATTCCGGCTCCACCGTTGCGGCCGGAACGGAAGCATCTTCCGCCCCCGGGTCTCCTTCCAGCGCCCTGCCAGGCGAAGTATTGGGCTGTATAGCAAGCTGCAGGCGGGCGTTAAGCACATCGTTGATGTGGTGTTCAAAAGCCACACGCAGGCGCTCCCTGAATTCCCCAAGCACATTCTGCCAAAGCGTACCGCCATGCACCCGCCGGGCAAAAATTTTGACCAGTTCGTCCGATGGCAGGGTCAGCTCTTTAACCACCTCTTCTTTGAGCGCGCGCAGGTATTTCATCTCCTGCGCGGCCGACAGGGCTACATCTATGTCAAAAGCGTCGTTGCAGAGTTTTTTAAGCTCATCCACCAGTGGGGTATCCAGAGCTGCGAAGTCAAAGACCATAAACGGCTTGTCGTCCATGACATTGGGCTTGTCCAGGTCAGAAAAAAATTTGTATTTCACCCCATCGGTGAGTATGCCCAGTTTGGCCGAGTGCAAGGCGTTGAAGTAGCGCCGCAGCTGAGCTGCCTTGCTTTCGTCCAGGGCATCTCCGACCGACTTGGCTTCCACCAGCATGATGATCTCACCATTGCGCTTGATGGCGTAATCCACCCGCTCGCCCTTCTTGGACCCCACATCAGCCGTGTATTCAGGCACCACCACCCGCGGATCAAAGGTGTCATAGCCCAGGATGTTGAAAAAGGGCAGGATCAGCGACTGCTTGGTGGCTTCCTCATTGCTGATATGCTCGCGTAAATCCATGACCCTTTTGGAGTGAGCGTTGATCCGGTCGGCAAAATCCATGCTATGAACCCTCCTGTAAGAGTTGTCTTGCGTCATGCCTTGGCTGCAATGGGGCAGTTCCACCAGCCATAGGGGCAACCGTTATGGGGCGCGGGATGTCCCGCCGCGCAGCCATATCTTCGTATAGAGCGATAATTTTGGACTTGTCGGCCAGCAAATTTTCCATCAAGGCCATCTTGCTTTCCAGGGCGGCGAGTCGCTCGCGCAACAGGGCGGCTTCCCGCTCCAGAGATGCCTCGCTTTCAGATGGTAATTCTTTGGCCTGTTGTCTTTTCAATCTTTTTCTTCCGATAGCATGTCTATTCGGGGCTAATATCCAGTCTGATGCCATTGCGTAATCGCGCTCCAATACCTCGAACCATCCTTCTTTTAATACCCGATCTTCGCCACGAGACAGCGCTTCTCTCCATTCGGCAAAAAATATTTCCGCTTCTTCGTCTGTAGTAGAAAAAACATCGCATACCAGATCCGCTGTGGGCGTTTTCCATGCGTGCCCAACTGCTGCCAAAGCACGTAAAAGTTGGTTGTTTGGTACGATTGCCCAATATTCGTCATCCTCGAAGAAAGATGCGGGGTTCACGCCGAGGTTAACATATAGTGACTCCATTTGCTCAAAATCGGGCTTGGCCGCGCTGTTCAACAATACTGTGAATTCATCATCACTGATCCCGGAGCGTTTGACGACCTCATCTTCATCAATGCCGAACAATCGTTGCAGGCCTTTTACTGCTTTGCCCAGAATATCGCCTGTGTGTCTGCCCTGTTTGTTCCTGGCCACCAACGGCAAAGAAA
>JAITGZ010000101.1 GCA_031280335.1 Deltaproteobacteria bacterium
GAGTGTCTCATAGGGTTGGTCGGCAAATTCACGTATAATCTCTTCATTGTTCAAAAGTTCCGCCATGCGCGAATAGATTTGAACCAACCGGTCGGAGAACACGCTTTTATCCAGGCCGGCTTCCTCCAGCGTAAATATGTCCCGCTGCCCCATGGTCACCCGCAGGTTGCGCAAGCGGTCGGGGCCTTGTTCTTTCGGAGTGTGGTTGGTCAAATCCACATCATCCAGCTTGAAGCTTATGTTGTTGCCATTAACTTGCAGATTCTTGAAATAAAACCGTTCAAAGGCATAGTTATGGGCAAGGGCGAGCAAGTTGAACAGACCCGCCTCCACATCCGCGCCTTCTTCCAGCAGATCGCCCACGGCCGTCAGAAGGCCAGCGCGGTTGAATTTACCGCCTTTCATGCCGATTTCTTCCAGCTTGAAATAAACGGTCTCGTGGTCCACAAAATTAGTGAACTCCATAAGAAAGTCGCGTATATGCGAACTATCTTCGATTGCATCGAACCCATCAACGGCCGGGTCCAGGGGGCGCAGACCGGAACTTGAGGCTTCGGCTATGTTTATTTTGAACATGGTCTGATGATAGAAGGGCACATTCATCTTGGTATCACGAAGGACGGCGTTTCCGAAAATGGTTCCGCCCATATGGGGCAGAAGCGCGCGCAGCCAGGCGGCGATGTCTTCGGAATCTTTGTGTTCGCGCAGGGTGTTGCGCAAATCTCTGTAGCCATAAGTCAGGTTGTTGAGTTCGTAATATGCCGTACTAAACAGCGCATCTTCCTGCGTCTGCGAAGAAAACAGCATATTTTCCATGACCAGCTTGTCCATATGGGTCATGGCACCGGGGGAATCCAGCAGGGCGTCCCGATCCACCCCTGTGGAGGTGATTTTGGCTATGCTTAAGGTCAGGGGCAGATTGTTGAACACATAGACCACATCCCGCAGGGTAATGGAGGAGGAGAGCAGGGAGACGTCCACCTCGGCATTGGCCAGGCGGGCGATGGGGGAGTAATAGGTCAGTTCTTCCGCTATACGCGCGGCAATTTTGTTTTCATAGTGTCTTTTAAGCATAAACAGGGTAACCAGTATGCCCAGCAGAACTATTGCCGAGATCGCGATGATGCGGCCGCGACGGCCGCTATTGCTGTTGTCGTATGCGCTCATGATGTTCGCCTTTTGTATGGTCATTTTGAACAGGAGGAGTTTAGCTTAAGATAAGTGGATAATCCACCAGTAAAATACCTGGATGACGCAATATTTTTATTTTGGAGCGGCCTATGGATCAAGCCTCGCGCATGTTCTCTTCTGCGCCCAAGGCGCGGCCCTGGATGGCTTGACGGGTTAAGCCCCGCGTTTACCTTTGATGCTGCCTATGAGCAAGGGCAGAGCGCTGCCTACAAAGCCGGGCAGGAACGGGTCCACGAGGTTTCCGGCCAGCTGTTTGGTCAGCAGCAGGCAGACCAGACCGCTCAACATGGAGTGTACCACCCAGGCGGCGCTGATTCTGCCTGGCAGAAACATGGCCGCGCTCAATGCGCTGAAGCCAACAGCGCCCCTTATGCCCATGGACAGAAAGCTCCAGCCGATAATCAAAGAATATGCGTTCCCCATGCCGATCAAGGCACCCAGGTAATGTTCAGCGTTCATCCGCATTGACAGGCAGTACGGTTAGGCCGGCGGAGCCGCGTCTTTGTCCGTAAGGGAACGGATGGCGATGAATTCAAAGGGGATGACGGCGTGGATTTCTGCCAGGGCCTGCAACAATGCGCCGCGTTGCTGCAGGGAGCAAACGACTTTAAGGATGCAGGCCTTGCGATTCGTCACGGAGCTATAGGCCAAGTTGTCGCGGGCCTCAAGCAGGTAACGAAAAAGTCTGCTTTGTTCCGGGGCCAGGCGCAGGTAAAGCCTGGCTGAAAGGCTGGGCGGCACGCCGGCGGGTAGTTTACTGCTGCTGGCCGTTGTGTTCAAAGTGGTCGCTATGGGCTTTGGCAATGCTGTCGAACAGATCGGATATGCGCAAAAAGGTATCCACAATGTCCGGGTCAAAGTGCGTGCCCCGGCCTTCGCTGATGATGGAGGATGCCTTTTCGTGCGACATGGCGTCTTTATACACGCGTTTGGAGATCAGGGCGTCGTAAACATCAGCAATGGCCATCATGCGGGCCGCGATGGGGATGTTGTCGCCGGACGCTCCGGTGGGGTAGCCGCTGCCGTTCCATTTTTCGTGGTGCATATAGGCGATGTCGCAGGCTATTTCCAGAAACAGCTCCGGCGTGTCCAGTTCTTTTTCAGCCGCCAGAATGGTGTCACGCCCATATACGGTGTGTTTTTTCATTTCTTCAAATTCTTCCGGGGTGAGGCGGTCCGGTTTGAGCAGTATCCTGTCCGGCACGCCTACTTTGCCGATATCGTGCAGGGGCGCGGATTTATAAATCATGGTGATGGTGCGCTCGGTCAGGGAGTCCTTGAATTTGGGGTGATCCTTGAGGTGTTCGGCCAAGGCGTGCAGATAGAGCTGGGTACGCCGGATATGCTGCCCGGTTTCGTTATCTCTGGTTTCGGACATGGCGGCCATGGCGGTGATGAGCGAATCCTGCAAACCGGCCAACTGCCGGGTGCGGGCCTCCACCTCGGCTTCCAGTTCCTCATTGTGTTTGGCCAGGCTTTTGCGGGCCTGCTGCAGGGCAAGGTGCGTGGCCACACGGGCCATTAGTATGGGGGGGCTGATGGGTTTGGTTATGTAATCCACCGCGCCCAGTTCAAAGCCGTGGGTCTCGTCATCCTCCTGGGCTTTGGCCGTGAGAAAAATAACCGGCACATCTTTGGTGGCAGGATTGGCCTTGAGTTCTTTGCAGACAGAATAGCCGTCCATGCCCGGCATCATGATGTCCAACAGAACAAGGTCCGGCGGTTCCTTGGAGGCTATCTGCAGCGCTTTGGGGCCGTTGGTGGCCACCTTGTTTTTATAGAGATTGCCCAGCAGGGAAGTTAATAGAGTTATGTTGTCGGCGGTGTCATCAACAATAAGCACTACCGCGCGTTCATTGTTTTGTTGACTCACGGTGTTCTCCAGAAGTTTTGCAACGGCGCGGGCAATTTAGGCTTGGGCTTGTCATTTGCTCGTTCAGTATCCACTATGGGGCATATAATAAATGAACTTCCCCATAATGGCAATGGGTTGGGCAATTTCACTTTTAATGTACTCCGGTCCGAGGTCAATATGGAGTATTGTCTGTGCTTCAGCCTCAACGCGGCGGAAGCACCGGACGGGGGGCCATTGGCTTCCCAGGTGGGGTTTGGGGGTCAGTCCTGATGGGCAATGTGCTATTGCACCGGGTGGCCTATTCTGCTCCAGCGTGGTCCGGTTTGAGGAAAGGCTGAACTGCCCGCATCACCCGGCGCACCACCCCAGGACCAGTAAACGCGCCAGGCCTTGCCATGGACGGCCTCGCGCCGGACGAAGCCCCAGTAGCGTGAATCTTGGGAGTCGTCCCGGTTGTCGCCCATGACAAAGTAGCTGTCTTCCGGAATGGTCAGGGGGGCAAAATCGCGGGGGGTGCCCCGCACAAAGGGTGCCGGGCTGAGATAGTAGTATGGACCGGCGGCAGGCGCAGGCTTGGTGAAACGGGCATAGGGCTCGTCAATTTTGTTGCCGTTGCGGTAAATCTGGTTGTCGTGCGATTCAATGACGTCACCGGGCAGGCCGATGACGCGTTTTACGTAGTCCACCCTGGGCCTGTCCGGATCGGGATCCGGGTAAGTGAAGACGATTACATCGCCGAAATCCGGGTCCCCAAGGCGCACAAGTACCTTGTCCGTCAGAGGGAGCTTCAGGTTGTAGCTCAGGCGATTGACCAGAATTTTATCCCCGATGAGCAGGGTATTGAGCATGGAACCGGAAGGAATCTGATAGGCCTGCATCACAAAAGAGCGGATCAGCATGGCCAGAAAAAAAGCGACAAACAGGGCTTCAAGGTATTCGCGCCAGACAGGTTTTTTGGTCATTAAAAGCACTCCATCATGGGGATTCGCCTGGGAGCATGCGCGTCAGGCGGGCGCGCGCCGTGAGGCGGGACGTTATTCTTCGCCTACGCGCAGGGCCGCCAGAAAAGCCTCTTGCGGCAGTTCCACGTTGCCCATGCGTTTCATGCGTTTTTTGCCTTCTTTTTGCTTATCCAAAAGTTTGCGTTTACGGCTGATGTCGCCGCCGTAGCATTTGGCGGTTACGTTCTTGCCCATGGGGGAGTTGCGTTCGCGGGCGATGATCTTGCTGCCGATGGCGGCCTGGATGATTACCTCGAACAACTGCCTGGGAATGGTGCGCTTGAGCTTCAAGGCCAGAGCCCGTCCGTGGGGGTAGGCGTTTTCGCGGTGGGTAATGACCGAAAGGGCGTCCACCATTTCGCCGTTGATCAGGATATCCAGGCGGACCAGATCGCTGGGCCGGTAGTCCACCAGTTCGTATTCCATGGAAGCGTAGCCTTTGGAGCAGGATTTGAGCCGGTCGAAAAAGTCAAAGACGATTTCCGCAAAAGGCATTTCATAGGTGATGATCACCCGGCTGCCGGTGAGGTAGCGCATATCTTTCTGCCGGCCGCGTTTTTCTTCGCACAGCTTGAGGACATTGCCCACAAATTCATGCGGCACATGAATATCCGCACGCATATACGGCTCGTAAAAGGCGGCGATGCGCCCGGCATCGGGCAGGCGCGCCGGGTTATCCACCCATAGGGTGCGCCTGTCCGTGGTTTCCAGCTTATATACCACGGAAGGGGCGGTGGCGATGAGTTCCACCTGAAATTCGCGCTCCAGGCGCTCCTGGATGATCTCCATGTGCAGCAGACCCAGAAAACCGCAGCGAAAACCAAAGCCCAGGGCTTGCGAGGTCTCCGCCTCAAAGGAAAAGGCCGCGTCGTTCAGCTGTAGTTTTTCCAGGGCGAATTTCAGGTCTTCATAAGCATCGTTTTCTGTGGGGTAAAGCCCGCAAAAAACCATGGGCTTTACTTCTTTAAAGCCAGGCACCGGCTCGGCGGCGGGCCGTCCGGCCAGGGTGATGGTGTCGCCTACCTTGGCATCGCCCAGTTGTTTGATGTTGGCGCACAAAAAGCCCACCTCTCCGGCGGAAAAAGATGGTATATCCACCGCCTCCGGAGAAAAGGCCCCCAGGCGCAACACCTCATACTCCACCCCGGTGGAAAAAAGCAGGATACGATCACCTTTTTTCAAGCTGCCTTCCATAACGCGGAAGAGTACCACAATACCCTGGTATGGATCGTACCATGAATCAAAGATCAGGGCCTTGAGGGGGGAGTCGGGATTGCCTGCGGGCGATGGCAGGCGGCGGATGATCGCGTCCAGCACTTCGTCCACGCCCAGACCTGTTTTGGCGCTGACCGGCAGGGCGGCGGAACAGTCCAGGCCTATGGCCTCTTCAATTTCCAGCTTGACCCGGGCCACGTCCGCGCTGGGCAGGTCGATTTTGTTCAAAACAGGGATGATCTCGTGGTTGTGTTCCAGGGCGAGGTAAACATTGGCCAGGGTCTGGGCTTCCACCCCCTGGGATGCGTCCACCACCAGAAGGGCACCATCGCAGGCGGCCAGGGAGCGGGAGACTTCATAATTGAAGTCCACATTGCCGGGGGTGTCGATGAGATTTAAGATATAATCCCGGCCGTCTTTACCCCGGTAAGGTATGCGTACTGTCTGCGCCTTGATGGTGATGCCGCGCTCGCGCTCCAGGTCCATACGGTCCAGATACTGTTCGCGTTTGTTGCGCTCGGCGACCAGACCGGTCAGATCCAGAATACGGTCCGCCAGGGTGGATTTGCCGTGATCAATATGCGCGATGATGCAAAAGTTGCGGATATGGGCCTGCGTAACCATATTAAAAAAAGTCCCCGCGCGGGCTTCGCCGCCCGCATAAAGTTTCACTTTGGCGAAGTCCGTGCGGGGCCATAATATTTGGGGCGAATGATGGGGCTCGAACCCACAACCCCCAGAGCCACAATCTGGTGCTCTGCCAATTGAGCTACATCCGCCATTTTAAGAACCCTATGCCTTTACACGCTTGAGGGGCCAAGGTCAAGGTTTTTTAGGGCGCGCGCCCGGCGCGGCTTAAAAGGGTACATCGTCCATGCCGCTGGAACTGCCGGGGAAGCTGCCTGATGCTCCGGAAGGAAAGGGCGACCCCATGTCTTCATCCCCGCCGGGAAGGGGCTTGCCGCTTTGGCGGCGCATGGGCGATCCGTAGCCATCCTCTGAACCGGAGTCCGGCTCTCCGCCGCCCGGCGCTCCGTGGCCTGATCCCTTGCGATCCAGAAATTTTACGGTATTGGCCTTGACCTCGGTAATGTAACGATCCTGTCCCTGTTGATCCTGCCATTTGCGCGTCTGCAGGCTGCCTTCCACATACACCAGGCTGCCTTTGGCAAGATAGTTCTTGCAGTTTTCCGCCAGTTGCTGAAAGACCACCACATTATGCCAACTGGTGCGTTCCGCTGGTTTGCCTTCGCGATCCGTATAGAACTCCTTTGTGGATATACGCAGTTTCATAAAGGGAGAGCCGCTGGCCCCGAAGCGAATTTCAGGATCATTGCCCAACCATCCGATTAACGTAACTCTGTTTAACATAAATCCTCCATTAAATTGCGTTTATCCGCATATTTTATCCCATTGCCCGGCAATATTTCCATAAATGCGCGGAGCGCGCCGCAACGGCCTTAGCACACAGCTTTTGCCGCCGTCCAGCCTCATTGCTGAAAAATTTCTTCCGCCCCGCGCACGTCATCATCGCCGCGCCGGCGCGGCGCGCCGGACACGGTCGTGGGCTCGGTCCCCGCAACGAAAGGCAGGTTATACATTCTTTCCGACAGCGGCCCGGACAAAAAACCGTTTTTGGCGTCAACACTCAGTATCCTTACGCCTGGAGGCATGGTGAAATCCGCCTCCGGGTACGATTTTTCCACTTCCTGCCTATAGTCGGCAAAGATGGGCACGGCTACCCGCGAGCCGGTTTCGGTTGCTCCCATGGGTTTGGGGATATCATAGCCCACATAGACCGTGCTTACCAAAAAGGGCGAAAAACCAACGAACCAGGCGTCGCGTTCTTCGTTGGTAGTGCCGGTTTTGCCGCTAAAGGTCCTGTTCAGGTGCCTGGCCCGGCGGGCAGTGCCGTCCGCAGTTATGTCTTTGAGAATGTTGGAGATGAGGAAGGCATTGTGCGGGCTTATGGCATAAATCTTTTCCGGCGTGAAATTTACGATGGTCTGCCCCCAACTGTCGGTAATGTGGCGGATCAGGCGGGGCTTGCTGCGCTGTCCCCCTCCGGCAAAAGAGGTATAGACTTCGTTCAAGGTGAGCGGGCTTACGGCATATGATCCCAAACTGATGGAAAGGTCCTGCGGAATGCTTCCTTCAATGCCCAGGGCATGCGCCCGCTCAATAATCAGGGGCACACCGATGCGTTGGGCCACGCGAATGGTGCAGAGGTTGCGCGAACGCACCAGGGCCGTGCGCAGCAGGGTGGGGCCGTAAAAGACCCCGCCGTAGTTGGAGGGACGCCAGATGGCGGCGTTTTCTTCCGTGCCGCGTTCGCTGATAAAGGGGGCATCGTCAATAATGCTGGCGGCGGTGTACCCATTATCCAAAGCAGCGGAATAAACCACTGGCTTGAAGGCCGAGCCGGGCTGGCGCACAGCCTGGGCGGCGCGGTTATATTGGTCGTTTGTATTGTATTCGTACCCGCCCACCAGCGCGACCAGATCGCCGGTTTCCACCTCTTGCGACACCAGCGCCCCGCTGACCGCCGGATATTGCTCCAGGCAGAGCTGGATGGGCACATTGAACATCGCCTTGCTGGAGTTATAAGCCGGAATTTCGCCTGAAGCCGGGGCACCCACCGGGTTGGCATCGCCTTTGGCTCCCACAGCGGAGACCCAGACCACATCGCCGGGTTTGAGTACCTTGTCCGGGGGGCGCATTTGACCGGGGTCGTCAGAAGAAAAATTGGGGTTGGGCACACGGCACCAGCGCATCCATTTGGCGTCAATAAAGCCTTTAAATGACCCCATGCGCGTTTCCACCCCTTTGGGGCTGACGCCGGTTACCAAGGCTTTGGTCCATCCGGCATTGTCCAGGTCTTGCGGCACAAAAATATTTTTATTCAAAAAGTCTTCAAAACCAGCCAGGGGGACATGTTCCATCGGGCCAAGCCAGCCGTGGCGTTTGCCGGCATCCAGCAGCCCCTGACGCAGGGCTTTTTCGGCCGCCTTCTGGTGCAAGGGGTCCATGGATGTGTAGATGTGCAGGCCGGAATTGTACAAGGCGTCGCGCCCAAAGCGTTCCAGCGGCAGTGCCAGATCCAGGACATTCTGTTCCTGTAAAAAGTCAATCAGATTGCGCCGTGTCTCCTCCAGATACCAGGCCCCAAGCCTCCAGGAAGGATCGGGCATGCTCCGGTACAGCATGGGAGCGCCCAGGGCCTCGTCATGTTCCTGCTGACTGATGAAGCCTTCCACCAGCATGCGGCGCAAAACATAGCGCTGCCTGTCCCTGGTGGCCTGCGGATCGGCAAAAGGATTGGTGCGTGAGGGGGCCTGGGGCAGGGAAGCCAGCACCGCGCATTCAGCCAGATTGAGTTCATGCACATGCTTGCCGAAATAAGTGCGCGCCGCAGCTTCCACTCCGTAAGAACTATGCCCGAAGAAAACCTGGTTCAGATAGATGTTCAGAATATCGTCTTTGCTCAGATAACGTTCCAGCCGATAGGCCAGGATGGCTTCTTTGAGTTTGCGCATGTAGCTGCGTTCAGGGGTGAGCAAAAGGCGTTTGACCAGCTGCTGCGTGATGGTGCTGCCTCCGTGCCCCCTGGTTCCACTGCGCAGGTTCAGCCAGAAGGCGCGGATAATGGCCTTGGGGTTAATTCCGTCATGTGCATAAAAGCTGGCATCTTCCGCCGCCAGAAATGCCTTGGGCAGCATGGGCGGCATATCCTCCAGGTGTACCAGAAAACGTTTTTCCTCATAAAAGTATCCAATGATGCTGCCGTCCCTGGCGTAAACCGTACTTACCTGCGGGGGGCGGTAATCTGAAATCTGCGTATAGCTGGGCAGATCGCGCGAGGCCCAGAAGATCAGCACCGCTCCGCCGACTCCGCCCAGTGCGCCCAAGGCCGTTAAAATAAGCAAACTTGCCAATAAAAAACGTTTCATTTCATATCCCGTGCCATAAATTACACTTGGCCCTGTGGGAGAGGAGGGCCTGAAGCGCCCTTTTGCCTTCTGCCAAAGTTCTGCGGGCAGCATAGCCGTACATCCAGGCTTTTTCAAGCTGTTTTAAACCATTAGAACAAATCAACTTTTGAGACTGTGCATATTATTGGGGCTATCGCCCCAAACCCCATTTGAGGGGAACGATTCCCCCCAACATCATCCAAGGCACTTAACCCCCTTTGGTAAAATAATTGCCTCTTTTGCGTCATAATGTTAGATTGGCCGCATGAATTCCATCAACCTCGCCCAGGCGTTGCAGCATGTTTCCGTTTCCATCATACCCATTTTGATGGGTATGATTCTGCATGAACTGGCCCACGGATGGGTGGCCTACAAAATGGGCGACCCCACAGCCAAACTCATGGGGCGGCTTACCCTTAACCCCCTGTCCCATCTTGACCCCGCAGGGAGCATGTTTTTTTTGCTGACAGCGGCCACCAGTTCCGCTGTGGGCATGCCCCTTATCCTGGGCTGGGCCAAACCTGTGCCCATCAACCCGCGTTACTTTCGCAATGTGCGCCTGTCCATGATTTTGGTCTCTCTGGCCGGGGCGGCGGCCAACCTGCTGCTCGCTTTTGTTTTTGCCGTGCTGCTTTTCGCCCTGCCCGCGCTTGACCCGCAGATCAGCAAGGGCGGCTTTTTATTCAGCACCTGCCGTTTCGGGTTGATCATCAATTGCTCCCTGGCCTGGTTCAATCTTTTGCCTGTTCCGCCCCTGGACGGCAGCAAGGTGCTGGCGGGCTTCATGCCCACCGCGCTGATCCGGCCTTATCTGAGCCTGGAGCGTTACGGCATGGCGGCGATTGTACTGCTGCTTGTTTTCGGCTTGGTGGGCAAAGTAGTTCTGCCCATGAGCGCCTTGACCGTACAGCTTTTCGGCAGTATTATCTCCAGGTTCATTTGACTTTGTTCAACCTTATCCCCTGAATCCACACCATGAACCAGATTATCGCTCCGTTCAATCCGGATAAAAGAGCCCTTTCAGGTATGCGCCCTACCGGCCCCTTGCATATCGGGCATTATTTCGGGGCCATCAAGAATTGGGTCGAAATGCAGGAGGAGTTGGAAAGCTATTTTTTTGTAGCGGACTGGCACGCCCTGACCAGCGACTATGCCGACACCTCCGGCATCAGAGCCTATATTGAAGATATGGTCGTGGATTGGCTCTCCGCCGGGCTGGACCCGGAAAAATCCGTGCTTTACCTGCAGTCTGGGGTCAAAGAGCTGGCCGAATTGCATCTCATCCTTTCCATGATTACCCCTCTGGGCTGGCTGGAGCGCTGCCCCACCTACAAGGAACAGCAGCAGAACATAGCGGGCAAAGACCTGAATAATTACGGATTTTTGGGCTACCCGGTGCTGATGACCGCAGACATTATTATCACCCGCGCCCGTTGGGTGCCGGTGGGAGGGGATCAGCTCCCCCATCTGGAGCTTTCGCGTGAAATAGCCAGGCGTTTCAACGCCCTTTATGCCGACACCTTCCCTGAACCCGAAGCCAGACTGACGCCCACAGCCAAATGCCCTGGCCTGGACGGACGCAAAATGTCCAAAAGCTACGGCAACGGCATTTTTTTGCATGAAAGCCTGGAAGAAATCGCCCCCAAGGTGCGCGGCATGCTCACCGATGCCGCCCGTTTGCGCCGGCATGATCCGGGCAACCCTGAAGTGTGCAATCTCTATCCCTACCATGAGCTGCTCACCGGCGAGGCGGTCAGGGCTGAAATAAGCTCCGGCTGCCGCAGCGCCGCCATGGGCTGCGTGGAGTGCAAGAAGATTCTGCTTAAAGGCCTGGCGGACTTTCTGGCCCCCATACATGAAAAGAGGGCGGCCATCAGCGCCCGCCCCGGCTTGGCCTGGGAGGTGCTGGCCGAAGGGCAGAAAAAGGCCAATCGCGAATGCGCCTGTACCATGGAAGCGGTACGTGAAGCCATGCGCATGAAGTATTAGAGCAATTTTAAAGTTGAAATACTGTAAATGGAACTTTCGCACCCCAAAATACTCAGTCTGGCGGTTCTGTTGCGTGCCCTGGCACCGCGCCGCGCCCGGGGGGAGCGCGTGGTCTTTACCAACGGTTGCTTTGACCTGTTGCATCCGGGGCATGCGGATCTTCTGCGTCGCTGCAGGGAGCAAGGCGATCTGTTGATACTGGGGCTGAACAGCGATGCTTCTGTGGCGCGCCAGGGCAAAACCCCGCCCCGTCCGATCTGCCCCTTTGCCGCACGTGCCTTTGTGCTGGCCCACCTGGAGGCGGTGGATTACATCGTGGGTTTTGAGCAGGATACGCCGCTGGAACTTATCCGGGCTATACGCCCCCATGTGCTGATCAAGGGCGGAGATTGGCAGGTACGGGATATGGTGGGCGGGGCGGAAGTGGAGGCCGCTGGAGGCAGGGTGCTGTCTCTGCCGCTTCTTGAGGGATTTTCCACCACCGAGCTAGTCGCCAGGATAAAGAATTTGTAAGGCCTATGGGCGGAGCTATGGGCAAGATGCCGGTGGTGATCCGTCCACGGGGCACTTTGACGCGTTTATTTTTTTTGTTTTTTGGGTTATGTTGCGGGCATGAGCTATTTTCGCAAGGTAGATCCGGCCAGGCACTGGTTCAGTATGGTCGGCAAAGAGCAAAAGTGGTTGATTCTGATCAACGCTGATCCCGATGCCATGGCGTCTTCCATGGCCCTGCGCCGTATCTTGCGCCATCACGGGGCAACGGTGGATATAGCCGGCATAAATGAAGTCCACCGGCCGGACAATTTGGCCATGATCCGTTATACCCGTATGGAGATGCGCCGTTTCAGCCCAGGCATGGCTGCGGCATACAGCCATTTGGCTTTGGTGGATTCGCAGCCTTCGCATAATCCGCAATTTGAGGATCTTGAATTTTCCGCCATCATCGATCACCACCCTCCGGCTACGCCCCCGGAGGAAGCGGAATTTATGGAGATCAAACCGGAATACGGGGCGACCAGCACCATTCTTACCGAGTATCTGTATAATCTCAACCTGCGCATCGGCGCACGCCTGGCCACGGCTTTGCAGTTCGGCATACGCACCGACACGGGTAATTTTCAGCGGCATACCTGCGAGGTGGACCTGCGTGCCTATCAATATCTGAGTAAGTTCGCCGATCCGCAGCTTCTTACCCGCATTGTTCAAAGTGAACTGCGCCTGGACTGGCTGCCCTATGTGGCTAGAGCTATTTCCCGCCGCCGCAAAATCGGCAGCGGACACCTGACGGTGCTGGATAAGGTGGACAGCCCGGACATACTGGTGCTGATCGCGGATTTTCTGACCCGTGTATATGAGATACGTTGGCTGATTGTCGCGGGCATACACGAAAAAAATATTGTCCTGATCTTTCGCGGCGATGGCCTGACCATGGATATGGGGCGACTGGCCCAAAGCCGTTTTGATGAACTGGGCTCGGCCGGGGGCCATAAAGCCATGGCCAGGGCGGAGTTTCCCTTGGAGACAATGGAGGGAGGATCGCTGGACGCCTTCATCCGCAAGCGCCTTCAAGGCGGATTTTAGAACAATTTCAGAATGCAATCGCTTTGGTGTGGGAGGGCTGCGCAACGCTGCCGCCAGCCTTGTTATGGGCTTTTGGGGAGGGAACCTCAAGGGGTACGCCACTTGGGGTTCCCTCCCCAAACCCCACACTCCTGAACCCGGACGAATGAAAATTATTGATCGGAGGGTGGTGCCTTGCCGTTATGTCAAGGGAGCAGCTAGGGATAAGGCGGCACGGGGTAAACATGCCCATTTTGCCCCCCACAGGCGGGAGATAAGGGCGATAGCCCCGATTAACCCGAATGGAGGGTGGTGCTTTTAAACCCTGAATGGAGGAGAAAAACATGGGTGGACGTGTATTTTTGTTTGACAAGATGGAAGAGGTGATCAGGGAGTTTCCGCAAAACAAATCAAAAATATGGGCGCGCAATGTCATTGAGCGCGGCAAGCCTCTGAGCGCGGAAAGCGCTTTTTGGGCATCGGGCGTCAACCGCATTGATCCGGGCGAGGCCATACCCTGGCATGAACACGCCGAAGACGAAGAGGTTTATTTCATCATCAGCGGCGAAGGCGTTTACCTGGATAACGAAAAGAAAGCCCATAAAGTCAAGGCCGGGGATGTTACTTTCTGTCTTAAGGGAGAAAAGCACGGCCTGGAAAATCCAGGCCCGGCGTCTCTGCTTTTTGGCGCGGCCATAGTAAAGAAGTGATAACTTGTTCCGGTTGAGGCTAAACGCCGCCACGGGCGGCGTTTAGCCTATTGTGGAGGGGGTTTGGGGGGAATCATTCCCCCCAAATGGGGTTTGGGGCGATAGCCCTAAAAATTCAAGCTGATGAAACGTTTTAGCTTGCTTTGTTCTTAGGACGGAGCCACACCCCATGTGGTGCCTACTTTTTTTTCATGAGCCTGCGGGTTCGGGCGTGCGCCCGAAGCTCTGCAATTTTTGCAGATATCCTACGGATTCAGCCACCACCGTCTGGATTTGGTGGAAGCTGTCAATGGGCCGGTTATAAGTAATATTCAGAATTTTGCCATAACGCCACAGGGCGCTGTTTGTCCTGCATATATAGATTACTTTATCTCCGGGCAGAGTATATTTGAGTATTTTCAAAAAGCTGATGTGCAGCGGACCGGAGTCAATCATCCCCATGTTGTAACTGAAGCTGGGCTGCCCGTTCAGTCTGTTCATGGCCGCGTCTTCAAAGAAGGTCAGTGTATTCCGGTTGAAGACAATGGATTCTTCCTGCCAAGGCTGCTTCAGGCGCGAGAAGTCCGTATTGGAAATACTCGCGTTCATCCATTTGTTCAGGGTACTGACTTGCAGCAGATCCCGCCGTAACAGTCCTTCCATCCCTGTTTCAGCGGACGGGTTTTCCCCTTGCCGTTCAAATATGCATAAAATAGTTTCTTCATTGCCCAAGCCGGTTTGGGCGGCCCGCATGAGCGGATGTTCCGCCGGGATACGCTTGAAGCCGCTGGGCACGGGCATGGGCATATTCAAATCGCCCACAGCGAGGGTGGGTTCATCCGGTGGAGGGGGTAATAATCCCTGCCCTTGCTCCATTTGACGATCATCCGGTTGGGGCCCGAAACTTTTTTCATCACAACCGGAGGCTGCGGCAATAAACAGCACGGATGCGAATACGGCGGGCAGTAGAAAACGCGGGCGATAATTTTTTTTATAAACTG
>JAITGZ010000132.1 GCA_031280335.1 Deltaproteobacteria bacterium
AAGCTGGACCTGGACGAAAACGGGGCCATGTCCATATGCCCCCTGCTCAAGGGCAGACGTTTGAGCGAACAGGATTTTGACAAACTCCCCCTAAAGATGCGCAACTCCATTAAGAATAAGGGTGAAAGCCTGACCGGGGCTATGCACGCCTACTTGCGCCGTCTGGACTCTCTGGAGCAGGAATTGCTGGAGGCGGAGCAGTCCATGGAAAAGGAGGCCGCTGCGGAAGTTCTGGATTCTCTTCTCGGGCCACTGGCTGAAAAATTTAAGCATAGCTGTAAAGGCTCCTTGCCGGAAAGTTATCTTATAAACATACGCAATGACCTTTTGGAGAATCTGGACTATCTCCTCCCTGCGGAGCGCACTCCGCAGGGACTTTCTTTGCGCCAGCCCCAGCCGCCGGAAAACCCGCCTTTTGACGAAATAGCCCATCGCTATGAGCTAAATATTTTTGTGGACAACAGCAAAACCTCCGGCGCGCCTATTGTATTGGAAGACCACCCCACCACCGCCAATCTGCTGGGTTGTCTGGAGCGGGAATCGGAAATGGGCGCTCTAGTGACCAACTTTACCCTGATCAAAGCCGGAGCCTTGCACTGTGCCAATGGCGGCTTTTTGATTCTGCACATGGAAGACATCCTGCAGCATCCCCAGGCATGGGAAGGGTTGTTGCGCGCCTTGCGCGCCGGGCAAGCCAAAATAGACGACCCCGGCGACGGCGATGGACCTAAAACCAAAGGCATACGTCCCGACCCCATTCCCCTTAAGCTTAAAGTCATTCTCATCGGTGATGACGAACTGTATGATTTTTTGCTGGACAGCGACCCGCGCTTCATCAAACTTTTTAAAATTAAAGCACATATGACCGGGCACATGCCGCGCAACACCAAGGGCATAAATATTTACCTCTCCCATATCCGGCGCATTGTGGAAGAAGCAGCCCTGCCTCATTTTGATCGTGATGCCTTGGCCGGACTGGTGGATTTCGGCTCGCTCCTTCTGGAAGATCAAAAAAATCTTTCCCTGGAGTTTCCCCTGTTGCGTGAACTTATGGTGGAGGCAGCGGCCCATGCCCGCATGAACAAGGATGAAATAGTCAGCCTTGCCCACCTGAATGCCGCCATGGAGATGCGGGAATTCCGCCTGAACATGATTGAAGAAAGTTTTCTTGAGGACTATGACCGTAAACTTATCAAAGTACATACTCACGGCCTGGCCATAGGCCAAATCAACGGCCTGTCCGTCACTCGCTACGGCGATTACGAATTCGGATTGCCCCACCAAATATCCTGCACTGTGGGCGTTGGGCATGACGGCATTATGGATCTTGAACGTGAGGCCCAACTAGGCGGCCCCATTCACACCAAGGCCAGCATGATCCTCAAAAGCTATCTGGTCGCGCTTTTTGCTCGTTCCCGCCCGCTCTTTCTCACCGGCAGCATTTGTTTTGAACAAAATTACATGGGTATTGAAGGAGATTCCGCCTCCGGGGCGGAACTGGCCGCCCTTTTATCATCCATCGCCCAAGTCCCTTTGCGCCTCAATCTGGCCTTTACCGGTGCCCTCAGTCAATCAGGCCAAATCATGGCTGTGGGCGGCGTCTCACGCAAAGTGGAAGGTTTTTTTGAGGTCTGCCGCCGCCGCGGATTAAGCGGAGACCAGGGAGTGATTCTGCCTAAAGACAATCTGGATCACCTCATGCTCAAAAAACCCCTGCGTCAAGCTGTGGAGGAAGGAGCTTTCCACATCTATCCGGTGGAGCATATCCGCCAGGCCATGGAGTTGCTCACCGGCATGGTTTGCGGCCAGCCGCGCAAGGACGGAGGCTTTACCCCGGGTTCCTTATTTCAGATGGTGGACAAGCGCCTGCGTGAACTCTGCGCTCTGGGGCAGCGGGCCACAAGAAAAAGCCCTGCCAGGCCGCGCTCGTGATGCCAAAGGCCAAGCTCGGTGCAGGTCTGGGCCGCCGCGCCGCGCATGACCCGCGGGCTGCGGCCCTACTGGCGGCCGGCAAGGTAATTTATGGTACGGATGAGTCTCAGTCCGCCCTGGACGCGGTACTGACCCATACCCTTATGCCGCCCTCAGACAAAGCCCTGTGTACTGAGCTGTTTTATGGGCATCTGCGCCTGCATCTGCGTCTGGACTGGTTTGTACGCCAAAAGCTTCACCGGCCTGAAAATCTGCCCGCTGAACTATTGTTGCTGCTAGAACAGTCCGCCTATGCCCTGGCCCATACCCGCCTGCCCGCCCATGCCACGGTTAATTGGGCGGTCGGCATGGCCAGGCACCGTTTCAGCCCCGGCCTGGGCAATCTGACCAATGCCCTGCTGCGCTCTTTTGTCCGTAATCTACGGACGGAATACCTAAACCATGACTATTACGCCCAAAAACTCGCTCAGCCTCTCCATTCCACCGACGTCACCGCCCTGATTTATGCGCAGCCAAGCTGGCTGGTCCAGTTGTGGCAAAAAAGTTACGGCCATGAAATCTGCCTTAAATTATTGGCCGCCGGGCTAAAGACACCACCTGCCGGACTGCGTATGAACGCGGCTAGACCGCCTGCCCCTGAGTTGATGGAAAGTCTGGCCCCCAGAGGCACGATACCCTATGCGGAAGGTGTGCTGGAGCAAATTTGGCCGTATCACCCGCTGAGCCTGCCCCCCAGTTGCTTGGCCCTGCCCCCAGGCAAACGCCCCCCCCTACGCATCTGGCAGGAGCAAGGCATGATTAGCCTGCAATCAGCATCGGCCTATATAGCCCTGTTTCAACTTATACCCACGGACTGGCCCACACCGATCTGGGACGCCTGTGCCGGGCATGGCGGCAAAACTCTGGCCCTGCTGGAGCAAGGGCTGCCGATACAATGCGTGAGCGATCCACATCAGGGACGGCTCAATCTTTTTGCCCACGACTTTCAACGTCTGAAACTGGCCGAAGCCGGGCGCAGACTGCCGCAGATACTCCCCTCACGCGCTGAACAGACAAACTTTAAGCAGAAATTCGCCAGTGTACTGCTGGACGCTCCCTGCTCCGGTCTGGGCACACTAGCCCGCCGCCCGGAAATACGCTGGCGGCGCACTCAGGATGACTTGGAACGGCTGCGTCTTGCCCAGGTACAAATACTTGACGCCGCGCACGCCGCCCTCATCCCGCATAGCGGTTGTCGCATTCTTTACATCACTTGCACCCTCAACCCGGCGGAAAACCAGAACCAAATGCAAAATTTTCTGCGAAGCCACCCTCAATACAGTCTGGACATAGAATATCAGACTCCGCCAGACTCGCCCCTGGGAGAATTTTTTTACAGCGCGGCCTTGATAAGAAAATAGCGGCTTAAAGAAACACTGATTAATTCGGGGTTCCGCCTCGCTTCACTACCGCATTGCTTTATTTGCTATGCCCCTGTTTAATATCTCCGGCCTTGCCTACGGATCGGCCTCCGGTGCCGCGCCGTAGCGCCCCTTGTACAGTCATGCAAGACACAAAGTGCCTCAAGTATAAATGTTTCATGTGGAACATTTATACACCCAAAGACAAACCGTCTAAAACACGCATTAACTTTCGATCACACTGATTCTATGATGCAACATGTTGTTTTTTTTAAATATTAAAACCATGCCGAGGCACATTATCTTTAAAAAAGTTTCACGTGAAACAAGAAAAAGTCTAAACTTTATTGACAGAAAGGTATTTCCTCTTTAATAGAATCCTGTCCCAAATAAAAATTCAGGGTAATTGCGCCTTAATGCCTCAACCTGCCGGGATCAGACCGACTATACCCGTTGTAAGCGCCAATATACCCTATCGTTTAAAACCAGGAAGGTACGTATCGTGGCCAGAATCATTGCCATTGCCAATCAAAAAGGCGGCGTGGGCAAAACCACCACCGCCATCAATCTCGCCGCATCTTTGGCCGTTATGGAAAAAAAAGTACTCCTGGTTGATTGTGACCCACAGGCCAACTCCACCAGTGGCCTTGGTTTGGAACATCAAAAACTGGAACACAATCTTTATACTATTTTTTATGCCCCCCAAGAGACCCCCAAAGCCATCCAGACCACCTACACCCCCTTTCTCTCTCTTTTGCCGTCCAGTACGGATCTGGTGGCAGTGGAGCTGGAGCTTATCAACGAAATAAGCCGGGAATCATATCTGGCCGAAGTATTACATTATGTCGCCGCTGACTATGAATATATCCTGTTGGATTGCCCGCCGTCCCTGGGATTGATTACCATCAACTCTCTATGTGCGGCCAAAGAGCTGCTGATTCCCTTACAGTGTGAATTTTTTGCTCTGGAGGGGTTGGTCAACCTGTTACGTACCACTGAAAGAGTAAAATCCAAGCTTAACCCCGATCTCAACATTACCGGTGTGGTGCTGACCATGTATGACAACCGCAACAATCTGGCCCGTCAAGTAAAGGCGGAAGTGCGCAAGCACTTTCAGGACAAACTGATGGAAACCGTGGTTCCGCGCAATGTACGCCTGTCAGAAGCCCCCAGCCACGGCAAGTCCATTATCCGCTACGATATAAAATCCAAAGGCGCGGAGGCTTATATTGCCTTGGCCAGAGAACTTATTATGCGCAACCCCAGAAAACAAACCATGAGTTAAAAGGAGCCTCCAGATGGCCATAAATCCCAACAGGCTCGGGCGCGGGCTGGGAACAGACATACTTTTTTTGTCCAAAGAAAAAAAACTAAACGCTGACTCCCCGGCCCAACTTGTCCCCCTGGCAGAACTAAGGCCCAACCCAAACCAGCCGCGTCGCGAGTTTGATCCATCCACCCTGGAAGAACTGGCTGAATCCATCCGCTCCCAGGGGATCCTGCAACCAATTCTGGTCAGAACAGACAAGAACAGCTCCGCGCAGGGTTACGAAATCGTGGCCGGCGAGCGGCGTTGGCGTGCGGCCGGAATGGCCGGACTGAAAGATGCGCCAGTCATCATCCGTGAATTTACGGATCAAGAAACCCTGATCGCGGCACTGGCGGAAAATCTACAACGCGAAGATCTGAACCCATTGGAAGAAGCCCAGGGGCTGGTACGACTAAAAGAAGAATTTAACATAAGCCAAGATGAAATAGCCAAATTTCTGGGCAAAAAACGCAGTACCATCGCCAATAGTCTGCGCCTGCTCCACTTGGGCGATGCAGCCAAAAAAGCGCTGCAAGAGTCCAAGATAAGCGCCGGCCATGCCCGCGCCCTGCTCTCTTTGCCTTCCCTTGAAGAACAAGAAGCCCTTTTACAACGCATTATACTGGAACAATTAAATGTACGTGATACGGAAGGTTTGGCCTCCTTGCAAAAAAACTCTCCATCCCACGCCCAGGAGGGCATAGAGCAATCCATCACCCGATCCTCCGTGCCTTTATCCCCAGAGACAAGCAACGGCAAGACCTCCGGCCAAAGCGCCAAAGCGCCGCAAAGCGCTCTTATGCTGACCCTGCAAAACAAAATATCCGAACATATAAATCTGCCGGTAAAAATCAATGGCGGCGAAAATCAGGGCAAAGTCAGCATCAGTTATTCCAGCAAAAACCAACTGGCGGAATTGCTGGCTAAAATTGGACTTTTAATGGAGAATTAAATGACCAGCGCCTTGCCTGAATGTTCAAAACTAATCGCCAAACTGGCCCGTCTGAAGGACGCTCCGGTAATGATCGTGGGAGATGTGCTTCTGGATGAGTATTTGTTTGGTGATGCCTCTCGCCTCTCGCCAGAGGCACCGGTTCCGGTTGTACTCATCGAAGAAGAGCGCTTTATGCTGGGAGGGGCTGGAAATGTCGCCCGTAACATCAGAGCTTTGGGCGGAAAACCAAAACTTATCAGTGTATGCGGCGACGGGCACAACAGCGGCAAACTCAGAAAAATCCTAAAAAATGAATGCATAGACGCCGATTTACTCCCTCTGCCCGGACGCCCCGCCAGCACAAAAACCAGAATCATGGCCAGAAGACAGCAGTTGGTGCGCATTGATCGCGAAGACGCCTCGCCCATAACACCGGAAGAGACCGCGCGCATATTGGATAAAATTGCTGCCGCCTGGTCAGAAAACACCGTACTGGTAATTTCTGACTACAACAAGGGACTCATCAACAAGGCTTTTATGGACGGCTTGCAGATACTGCGTCAAAAACGCCGGGAAGAAATAAAAATCTTGGTGGACCCCAAAACCCCCAACTTTCCGCTTTACCAGCGCGTGGACATACTCACCCCCAATGCCACGGAAACCAAAGAAGCATCAGGGCTGCCCGTACACGGCAAAGAAGAGATCATTGCCGCCGGTCAGGCCATATTCGCTAAAAATCATTGCCAATCTTTGTTGACCACCTTGGGATCCCAGGGCATGGCCCTGTTTCAAGGCCCAAACAACGTGCTGCATATACCCACTGTCGCCCGCAAAGTTTTTGATGTTAGCGGAGCCGGAGATACAGTCATTGCCACCCTGGCCATGGGAATGGCGGGCGGGATCAACCTGCTGGAAGCCTGTACCATAGCGAACTTCGCGGCTGGCAATGTAGTGGCCGAAGTCGGCACCGCCACCACCAGCATTGAAAAAATAGCAGAAGCCATAACAAGCTTGGGGCAGATGCCGGTTGAGCGATGGTTGTGAACGCGGGCTGATTTATATTAAAGAGCCTGCCACTTTGGTACCCATTCAAATTGGGTTAAAGCCTACCGCTCACTCAAGCGTGCGAAGCGAACATGGGTAAAACCATCGGCGGCAAAGCCGCCTTGCCCCCACGAAGCCTTTGGTCAATAATCAAAAGAATCGCGATCCATAACTTGCCAGAGACCGCTTTTATCATCCTTCTCAAAAACCTGGATCAAATCCCCGTCCTTCCAAATATTACAGCGTATGCCATCATGCGCCCCGCTGTTAAGGTAAGCCAAACGGTCATCTGCCTCCACCGGACGGTTGTCCAGAACTTGCCCCCCCACGCCTATAAAAACAAATTTTTCCATAACGACCTCCCATAAAAAATTATTTTTAAGGAAACGCTGATTAATTCGGGGCTCCGCCCCGAACCCCGCTGGGGGGAATAAGAAAGGGGCATGTTCACCCAGGCGCAGCCTTGTCCTTGCCGCCCCCTGACATAATGGCAAGGCACCCTCAAGAGAATAAATCAGCGTTTCCTTAT
>JAITGZ010000017.1 GCA_031280335.1 Deltaproteobacteria bacterium
CCCAGGGCAACAGCATGACCGCCAACTCCAAGGTCGGTTCCAAAAGGGCCGATGTTACTGCGGCTTACGCCCAGAAAGAGTTGGATAAATCCGCCTTCCATCCGCGCGTGCATCTGGAACTGACCGAAAACTACCGCTGGCAGACGGAAAGCAGCGTTTCCGATGCCTGGGGTTCCGCCGTGCAACTGCGTGGAGAATGGAACCTCTTCAACGGCGGTTACGACCTGAACACGCTCAAAGGCAACAAGGCCCGCATCCGTCAGGGTAACCGCGAACTGCAAGCCTTGCGCGACAACCTGTCCAGAGAAACTGAAGACACCTGGAACCAGTGGACGGCCGCCCGCGAACTGAGCGAGTTCTATACCAATGCCGTCATGTACACCACCCAGACCCGCGACATGTATCTGGAGCAGTTCAATGTGGGTCAACGCTCCATCATGGATTTGCTGGATTCGGAAAACGAGCTTTACAGCTCATCCATCCAGCTCATTACCGCCCAGATGAACGATCTGGCCGCCCAATACCGGCTTTTGACCTTAGGCGGCAGACTCTTTGCCGCTCTGAACGTGGATAAGCGCATGCTCAACGTCTCCACGGACCAGAGCACTGAAGCCGATCGCGATCCCGAACCCGTTCCCCCGGCCTTCGCGCCCGCCAGCCTTGATCGAGGACGCGCCGGATATTGATAAGAACATTGACTGTACCGCAGAAAAGCAGTAGGGGGGCTCTCATGAGAGCCCCCCTGCTTTTGAATGCAAATTGATTTTACATCTGGAAAAGAAAAAATTCTCTTTCCACTTGACTTATTTGTTCAGGATATATATTAAGCCCTTTCGCATCACGGCGAACCTGCCCGGTTCGCCCTTGACGCCGGAATGAACGGCCGTTCCGCCCCTGAAGGGGGCGGATTTTTGCCGGTCCTCTGCGGGTGTGCGTATGCGAAATGCGCCAGGCGGATTGTTAAGCTGTTTTTTTGCGGCTTCACAACCCAAAGGCCCGGCCGGGCGGCTCACCGCCCCAAGCGACCGGTTGTACTACGCCAACCGGTTTGATATTTGCTGTTTGGCGCGCCCGATGTCCTCAGGACGCCGGGTTTGAGCGGAGGAACGGAGCGCGGGGGGAGTTAGTCCTTCCCGCAAAAACCCTGCCGCTCCGCCAAGGCAAAGTTATACTCCGCTTCAGGCCGCTTTCGGCGGCGTGTACGGCGGGCCGGCGTATTCGGGCACTTACGGGTAATGGAAACCGGCCAAGCCGGCCTGTTAAATCCATTTACCATAGTGTTTTTCGCCTCGTGGCGGGCATGGTTCCGCGCAAAGCCGGCCGGGCTTTGGGCGTTCAGTTTTTACGGCATGGAGAGAATACAAATGACAGCAGTCGGCAGCGATCGAATCCGCATTAAACTTAAGGCCTACGACTTCAGGATTCTTGACAAAGCGGTGGCGGAAATAGTTGACACGGCGCGCAATACCGGCGCAGGCGTGGCCGGGCCGATTCCCCTGCCCACCAATATCAACAAGGTTACCGTCAACCGCAGCGTCAATGTGGATAAAAAGTCCAGGGAGCAATTTGAGATACGCATCCATAAAAGACTGATGGACATAATCGAACCTACGCAACAGACCGTTGACGCCCTGGGCAAGCTTTCCCTGCCTGCGGGGGTTGATGTGGAAATAAAATTATAGTGGGTGAGTCATGGCGGAAAAACTTGGAATTTTAGGCCGTAAACTCGGTATGACCAGGGTCTTTGACGAGGACGGCGGTTCCGTCCCCGTCACTGTGATTGAAGCCGGCCCATGCCCGGTGTTGCAGGTGAAAAACCAGGAACACGACGGCTATAACGCTGTGCAAATCGCCTTTGGCCCGGCCAAAGAAAAACACCTGACCCGGCCCCTGCTGGGGCACATGAAAAAGGCCGATAAGGGTCTTTTTCGCAATCTGCGCGAAATACGCCTGGAAAACCCGGCCGAATACCAAGTGGGCGATGACCTGACCGTGAGCATGTTCACCCCGGGCGATCTGGTCAAGGTTACCGGACGAAGCATAGGCAAGGGTACGGCCGGCGTGATGAAACGCTGGAATTTCAAGGGATCGCGCGCCTCGCACGGCGCGGAGAAAGTACACCGCAAACCCGGCAGCATCGGCAACCACACGGAACCGGCCCGTGTCTGGAAAGGCAAAAAGATGGCCGGACACATGGGTGCCAAGCGCGTTACCACCATCAACCTCACGGTGGTGGCCATACGCCCTGAAGAGAATGTACTCCTGATCAAAGGCGCTGTGCCGGGACCGAAAGACGGCCTGGTTATAGTGCGCAAGCAGTAGTTCCAATTCCGTACAGACATGGAATAAGAGAGGATGATGGCATGGCTGTGTTGAAAATTTATGACCAGGAGAACCGGGAAACAGGTGAAATATCCCTGTCTCCGGAGGTGTTTGAAGTGCCGGTGCGCCCGGAAATTTTGCACTTGGTGGTGCGTGCGCAGCGCGCTTCCTGGAGATCCGGCACCCACTCCACTCTGAGCCGTTCCATGATGAAGGGCGGCGGTGCCAAACCCTGGAGGCAGAAGGGAACCGGCAGGGCGCGGGCGGGTTCCGGCATCTCCCCCCTGTGGCGCGGCGGCGCGGTGCTTTTCGGCCCACAACCGCGTGATTATTCTTTTAAAGTGAATAAAAAAGTGCGCAGACTGGCCCTTAGAATGGCCCTTTCCGCCAGCCTTACCGATAATAAGCTGCGCGTGATAAAAAATATTGAGTTGCCGGCGGCCAAAACCAAGCACTTTGCGGAGGTGGCCGGCAAACTCGGCCTGACCAAGGCGCTTTTGGTACTGCCCCAGGCGGACGAAGCCCTGGAGCGCTCTTCCAGAAACATTCAGGGCATTACCCTGTGTACGCCGGAAGGACTGAGCGTTTACGACATTCTCAACCACCGCCAGCTTATCCTGATGGAGCAAGCGGTGGAAGGCATAACCTGCCGCCTCTCCCAGGGGGGATGAAATGGATTATACCCAGGTTATTCTGAAGCCGGTGGTCACGGAAAAAGCCACCCTGATCAAGGATGAATGCAATCAGGCCGCCTTTCTGGTTTCCTCCCGCTCCAACAAGATAGAGATTAAAAAGGCTGTGGAAACGGCTTTTAAGGTAAAAGTTCTGGATGTGCGGGTAACGGTGCGCAAGCCCGGCCTTAAAACCCGGCACGGCCGTGTAACCGGCAGGGTGGCGGGCTTTAAAAAGGCATATGTTACCCTGGCCAAAGGCGACAAGATCGAATTTTTTGAGGGAGTGTAAGCATGGCCATTCGCAAACTCAAGCCGACATCGGCCGGACGCCGCGCCCAGACGGTATTCACCTTTGATGAAATCACCGCCTCCAGGCCGGAAAAATCCTTGACCGAAGGGCTGAACAAAAAATCCGGGCGCAACAATAACGGGCGCATCACCAGCCGCCGCCGCGGCGGCGGGCACAAGCGCCTATATAGGATTATTGATTTCAAACGCGACAAGACCGGCATTCCGGCCCAGGTCGCCAGCATTGAATATGATCCCAACCGTACCGCGCGCATTGCCTTGCTTTTTTACGCTGATGGCGAAAAACGCTATATTCTGGCCCCGGACGGCCTAAAGGTGGGCGACACCATCCTTTCCGGCGAAGGCGCGGATATCAAGCCGGGCAACGCCCTGACCCTAAGCCGCATCCCTGTGGGCACCATCGTACACAATATTGAGCTGCGCCCCGGACGCGGCGGCCAGTTTTGCCGCGCTGCCGGAACCTACGCCCAACTGGTGGCCAAAGAAGGAAAATACGCCCTGCTGCGTCTGCCTTCGGGCGAAGTGCGCCAGATTCTCGCCGCCGGTTGCGCCACAGTGGGACAGGTGGGCAACCTGCAATGGGAAAATATCTCCCTGGGCAAGGCCGGGCGTAACCGCTGGCTGAGCCGCCGGCCCAAAGTACGCGGCGTAGCCATGAACCCCATTGATCACCCGCTGGGCGGCGGCGAAGGACGCTCTTCCGGCGGACGCCATCCGGTATCTCCATGGGGATTGCCTACCAAGGGCTATAAAACCCGCAAACGCAAGAAAGCGTCTTCCAAGCTTATTGTTACCCGTCGCAAGCAGTAGGAGAAAGGCATGCCGAGATC
>JAITGZ010000218.1 GCA_031280335.1 Deltaproteobacteria bacterium
GCGCGCATGTGCGGCACAGCTGGTTCAAGGGGGCCGAGCCCAGACACCCCTACCGGGGCGCGACCGAACCCGCCTTTACCAAACAGGAAGATCTGGACCGCTACTCCTGGTCCAAGGCCCCGCGCTACCAGAACGAACCCATGGAAACAGGCCCCCTGGCCCAGGTACTCATCTCCTACCAGCAGGGGCACCCGGAGGTCAAAGCAGGGGTGGACGGCGTACTCAAAACCCTGGGCCTGGGTGCCGAGGCCCTCTTTTCCACTTTGGGACGTACGGCGGCCAGGGGCATACAGGCCGCCGTCCTGGCCGGCAAGGTCGGCCAATGGATTGACGAGCTGGAAGAAAACGCCAAAAAAGATAAGGAACTGGTCAGCCCCTGCGAAATTCCCGATGCGGGCGAAGGCGTGGGCTTTGTAAACGCCCCGCGCGGCGGCCTGAGCCACTGGATTAAAATCAAGGGCGGGGTTATTGAAAACTTTCAGCTGGTTGTGCCCTCCACCTGGAACCTGGGCCCGCGCTGCGCGGCCAATAAACCCGGCCCGCTGGAAAGCGCCCTGGTGGGGCACCCCATCGCCGACCCCAAGCGTCCGGTGGAGCTTTTGCGCACCGTACACTCCTTTGACCCCTGCATGGCCTGCGCCGTGCATGTCATCGATCCGCAAAGCAACGAAGAAAGGGTTTTTCAGGTGCTTTAGTACCGGTTGAAGCGCGGGATCGCCCCTTTGGGAACCCGTAGATGATTTTTTACTTTGCATACACCGTTGGAACGCAATTTATCTTTTCGCCAATTGCGTTCCAACGGGCAGCTTTAGAGCAATTAACCCTTGAATTGCCCATCCGGCAACCGGATGGCCTTTCCGGGGGGTGAGCCATTTTCACCGGTGAGGAGGCCAGGGGGGAATCATTCCCCCCGGAGGGGGTTTGGTGCCTTGCCGTTATGGTAAAACTTAAAAAGGCGATGCCGCCGGTGCGCTGTGCTGAAGCAAGCGCGCCGGCGGCATCACGGATTTTGCAGGAAAGGCTACCGTTTGGAGTACTGGTAACGCGCTCTGGCGGAACGCAAACCGTATTTTTTGCGTTCTTTTTTGCGCGCGTCGCGGGTGAGCAGGCCGGCTTTTTTAAGCGGGCCGCGCAGTTGAAAATCCGATTCCAGCAGCGCGCGGGCTATGCCGTGCCGCACCGCAGCGGCCTGACCGCTGACCCCGCCGCCCTTAACATTGATTTTGACATCCAGCTTATCCATAAGCCTAGTCAGCACCAGGGGCTGGCGCACGATCATTTGCAGGGTCTTGCGGGTAAAGTAATTTTCCATGGGGCGGCCGTTGATTTCAATATGGCCGCTGCCGTTATAAAGGCGCGCGCGCGCGGTGGCGTTTTTGCGGCGTCCTGTGCCGTAATTGAAATGGGTGGACATAATAATGTTATTCCTTTTTGCTTCCGACCAAGTTTAATAAGGCAGGACAAGGGCTTTGGGTTGCTGAGCCGTATGCGGATGATCCGTGCCCGCATATATTTTGAGTTTTTTCAACATGGCGCGTCCCAAACGATTTTTGGGCAGCATACCGCGCACGGCATGGCGTAAAACCTCTTCAGGCTTTCTGTCCAAAAGCTTTTCCAAACTGGTTTCCTTGATGCCGCCGGGGTAACCCGTGTGCCGCCAATAGGTTTTTTGAGAAAGTTTTTTGCCGGTAACGGCAATTTTTTCACAATTAACCACAACAATGAAATCGCCGTTATCCATATGCGGGGCGAACTCCGGCTTATGCTTGCCCCTGAGGCGGTGGGCAATCTGGGCGGCAAAACGTCCCAGAATCTTGTTTTCGGCGTCCACCAGGAACCATTCCCGTTTAATGTCCTCTGGGGTGGGGCTGAATGTTTTCATGCGGAGTACTCCTTGATTAAAGAGAAACTACCTAAAAGTTTATGCCGCTGTTGTCAACAGCAAATTCACGCGCCTGAAATTTATTTAATGTACAACCTCAAAATTGAAATACGCTAACTTTTTTTCAGCCGGTAAACGGTTTTGTCTTTTAACTCTTCACGTTCAAGCGCGCCGTTGCACACCAGATGGTCCAGATGTGCGGCGGCCTCACTGGCGGCAAAATTTTTCTGGCTCACCGGGTACTCGCTCCAGTCCCGGCCGCGCATGCTCCAAGTCATGTGTGAAGCGGCGTCATACGCGCTGAGCGGACCGTGGCGGACGATGATACCGCGCGCTTCTTCCAGTCGGGCCGCATGGTGGCGTTTAAGTTCCAGGATGCGGCCGGCGGTGTCTTCAATGACGCGGCGGTGTCCGGGCAGGCTACGCGCTATATCCAGCCTGCTGATCTTATCCAGGCTGCGCAGATAGTCGCCCAGCGAATCCCTTATGCCATCCCAGGCGGTGATGTTGGGGGTGATGTCGCCCAGGATGTGATCCGCAGAGATATAAATACGCGTATGCTGTTCATACAGGGTAATCAGTCCCGGGGTATGTCCGGGAACCTCCATCACCGTGAAGCTGTGCGGCGGGTAAGACAACACGCCGCCATCATGGATGTAGGTCAGGTTCAGCAGGCCGTCCGCAGAGTTGACAATACCGGGATGGGTCAAGGTTTTGAGTTCGTCCTCGGAAAAACCGCGCCGCAGGGCTTCGGCAAATACACGATCATTCCATGATTTTTTATCCCGCAGGTAGGACATGAGGCGTTCGCCGTCATTTTTTCCCATCATAACCTTGGATTGCGGTGATTTTTGGGCCAGTGTCCAGCTGAGACCGCTGTGATCGCTGTGAATGTGCGTGACCAGAAAATCAAGACGGGTCAGGTCCACCTTAAGCGCATCCAAGGAGGAAAAAAGCGCTTCGGCGGTCTGAGGATGGTTAAAGCCGCTGTCAATGAGCAATCCGCGCTCCCGGCCCAGAGCCAGGTAGGCGTTGAGCGCGCGCAAGGGACTGCCCGGCAGGGGGGTTTCAATTCTAAAAATCCCTGGAGACAATTCTTCGTACATAATTCACATCCTTCACGGACAGGGACATGCGCCTGACACGTTTTTAGCTGTATTACCCGCAGGGTTTACCCGCATCGCGTCCGCATTCCAGGGTTGTGCCGAAGTCCAGAGGCAAGTCCGAGCCTCGCGGCAAAAGGGGGTCAACCGGGGTGCCACCCTGAGGCGAATCTGCGGCGGACGGGGTGGTCCAACTGGCGGGCAGACCTTCAAAAACCAACAACGGCACGGTTTTACCGCCCAGACGCGTGGCCATGGCCTGGTTGCGCATGGTTTTTATCTTAAGCAGCAACGACTCTGCGGAGCTGAGCGCGGGGGGGGAAAAGCCGCCGGTCTTGCGCGCGTTCAGGATGGCTTCCAGGGCTGCGGCCGGTTCTTCACCCGCCTCAGTCCTTAAGGCCAAAGCGGCAATCATGGCATGATCCTCTTCCTTTTCTTCCAGGGGATACAAAACCGCCAAGCCGGAAAAAGAACGGAGCGCCTCCAGGCAGGCCGGACAGGACGGAGAGAAAAAGAGGCTTATTTTTCTGCCTTCCTGCTCCTGCCCAGGCAGAACCCACGCGGGGATCAGCTCATTGACGGCCATGGACAGGTTGACGGCAAAAAGTATGAACCAGGCCGCGCCCAAGGCCCCGGCCAGCCGGCGGCGCGGCCTGGTCAGACCGTCATATTCCAGGCGCAGACTCTTCCAAGTGAGAAAAATAAACAAGGCCGCCACCAGGCAACTGGCGCAGGGGGCGATGAAAAACATGATCAACAGGAAAAAACAGTCCACAAAGAGGGAAAGCCAGGCCAGCATGGCGGCCGGACTACGCAGGCGCAAAAGACAGAGAGCGGCCAGGACGGCGAAATCCGCCACGGCCAGCCGCCAGGGGGAGACGCCCGCTATTTTGAAGTCGCGCACAATGTCGCAGCCGCTGGTAAGGCAGAGTATCTCCGCATCGGGAGAAAAGGCCATGAACAGGCTGTAAGCCAGACCGAGCAGGGACAGAATCAGCCCCGGCATGGATATGAATTGATCTCTGTATCCGGTGAAAAACATTTTACTCCCTCATGGTATGCGCTTGAGCGGCCCTTTGGGCGGACACGCCGGAGCGGACGCACGGACAGTGCGTTGCGGGGCGCAATATAGCACAAGATATGCGGAACTCAAGCGCAAACGGAGTCCGCCTTGAAATAAGGCTTGTTTTGAAAAAAGAATCCAGTTATATTAAAGATGATACAGAAACAGACTTAAGCCTTAAACGCGAGGGAACGGTCAAGCGATGAAACTCTCCACTCCCGAACGCTATGCCATACGAATCCTGTTGACGCTGCGCAGAATCGACCGCCCCATGTCCATCGCCGCC
>JAITGZ010000025.1 GCA_031280335.1 Deltaproteobacteria bacterium
ACCGGGGGCGGCTCATTGTTGCCGGGGACGGAAGGCATAGCCGTTAACTGCGGGCCATCGTCATCCAGGCTGCGGCCGCCGTTTTGAAGGATAAAGGCGGTTTCCGCGTCCAGGGATTCAATGCCGCCAATCAGGCTGCCCGCGCGGTCATCATAATTGTTCATGCCCCCGGAGAGTATCTCCTCAGAGGCGGTAATCAGTTCCGGCGCCAGGTTGGACAGAAAAGCCTGTCCGCTTAGCTCAACATCGCCAGCCACTATGCTTAAATCGGAAAAAGCGAAAAAATCACGCAAGATCAGGGATGAGCCGTTTTCAAAAGATATCTCCAGATCCACCCCGTTTCTGGAAAGGTCCATATTGGTATCATTGATAGAGAAATCAAAGATGATCTGACCGCCGGTACTCAACAAATCAACCACATGCCTGCCGGCTGCGGGAACGGAAATACGAACATCATGCGCCATTACAATACTCCTTGTGTGTCTGCGTTAACTGGAAAAAATCTGAAATAAATGGAACAAAAACAATGCCTTAAAATGAGATGATCCAGAAACCGAAAGAAGAAACCCATGTTTTAAAAAAACCAGTAATTATGACTATATAATTAGACAACTTGTCAAAACACCCAATTTTACCGCGCTAAAAAATCTGATTTTTTTAGAATAAAATCTTATTTAACCATAAAAATAGTCATTGTAAAGGGTGTATCCCGCATTTTTATCTAAACAAATCAGAAAAGTCCGGAACAATTGGAAACAAGGTGATGCCTTAACTGCAAAATTAGTGCCAAGTTTTTTGAAAGAGCAGATTAGACATAAAAATTAATAATATCAACAAAATAACTAGATAAGAGCACCTCGGCGAGATCGCTGAAGTAAGCAGAATCTGATTTTATCGGAAAAAAATTCTTATTTAAACGGAAAATAGGCGGGGGAAAAACCGCCTTTACTCCCGCCACCCAGTAGTCACCATTTTGTCGCAAAGCGTGACTGTCTTGTTTTTATCTTTTTCTTGCAGCATGATATTCAAGCGTAAATCATCCGGAGAATTATGGAGCATATGCCCGATTACGCCCTTATGAGCTGCGTCCTGCTCACGCTCAAGGTGGCCGGACTTGCCACAGCCGTTTCCACCTGCCTGGGTCTTGGACTGGCCTGGCTTATGACCTGCGGCCCGGCCTCAGACGGAACATCCCCAGCCAAAAGCATAATAGACGCGCTCTGCGCCCTGCCGCTGGTACTGCCGCCTACGGTCATAGGCTATTGCCTGATTCTGCTGGTGGGGCGCCGGGGGTTTCTCGGACCTCTTCTGGCCGGGCTGGACATTCAGTTGATCTTTTCCTGGAAGGGGGCGGTGGTGGCGGCCACGGTGGTGGTTTTTCCCCTGACCTACAGGGCCTCCAAAGCCGCCCTGGAATCAGTGGATCATAATATGGAAAACGCGGCCCGCACCCTGGGCGCGTCCGAATGGGAAGTTTTTTATAAGGTTTCCATGCCCCTGGCCTGGCGGAGTATCGCTGCCGGCGTCAGTCTGGCCTTTGCCCGGGGCATGGGCGAATTCGGGGCTACCATGATGATCGCGGGCAATCTGCCGGGCAAAACCCAGACCCTCTCTCTGGCCATCTATGCCGCTTTTCAGGCGGGCGACGACTCCAGGGCCCTGTTGCTCGTGCTGCTCACCTCCTTCCTCTGCGCCTCGCTGCTCATTTTGGCTGAATTCCTGACCGGCAGGCGCTTTTCCCGGAACATGCGCACATGATCGACATCCGTTTCGAACATATCTTTCCCCATCACCTGGGCGGCTTCGGGCTGCGAATATCCCTCCATTCCGCGCAGCGCCGTCTGGCCTTTTTCGGCGCTTCCGGTTCAGGCAAGACCCTCACCCTGCAGGCTGTGGCCGGATTGTTCATGCCTGAAAACGGCTTCATCCGCATTGGCGACCGGGTGCTTTACGACAGCTCGCGCAGACTCTGCCTGCCCGCCAGAGAGCGCAACCTGGGCTATCTCTTCCAGAATTACGCCATTTTTCCGCACCTCACCGTGCGTCAAAATATTGAATTTTCCCTGAAAACCCGCAGGCATGCCCGCCGGGGCATCAAGGCCGGAGAAAGGGCGGATGAACTGCTGCACAGCTTTGAACTGGCGGGACTGGCGGATAACTACCCGGACAGGATCTCCGGCGGACAGAAACAACGGGTGGCCCTGGCCCGGGCCCTGGCCGGAGAGCCGGAATTACTGCTGCTGGACGAGCCATTTTCAGCCCTGGACCCCCAACTGCGCGGCAGGGTGCGCACCCAGTGCGCGCAGCTGCTTTCCCGTTTCGCCATCCCCAGCATCATCATCACCCACGACCCGGAAGACGTCTCCGACTTTGCCGATGCCGTCATCTTCTACGAAAATGGCCGTAACAGCCCTTGCTATGCCCTGGATGAACTTAAGCGGAACGCGGCCGCAGACGACCCCCACGAATTTATGCGCCCGCCTGCGCCCTTTGGATAGAGCTGTTTAGGGTATCGCGCCAAAGCGATTTTATTCTGATTTTGCTCCGGGCCTATTGCGGCCGTGCATCTCCCATAAAAAAGCGTATTTCATATAGGAGTAAACCGCTGAGCTGACGGCGGCCAGCAGCCCCGGCACACCGTCCATAAAGGCGCGGCGCAGGATGTAGCTTCTGAAGAAAGCGAAGGGAGGTTTGAACAGGAGGGAAAACCAGCCGGATCTGCGCCCGTTTTTGTAGTGGGTGGCCGCGATCTGCCGGGCGAAGTTCTGGGTCTGGGCCATGTGCGCGCCAAAATCCTTGTAAGAATAATGCAGCAGATCCCCGGCGCAGCGCTCCACTCGGCCATTCACCTTGAGTACAGGGTGGGGGTTGTTGCCCTCACAGTGCAGCCCGCACGCACGCCTGGCAAGACGCAGCTTGTGATCCGGCTGCCAGGCGTATTTTAAAAGACGCCCCAGGTAAAAAGAGCGCCGATTCAGCAAGTAGCCCGCCGCCGGAGCGGGCAGTTCCAGCACCCGACGGACGGAGTCCAGCAGTTCCGGGCTGACCTCCTCATCGCAGTCCAGGCAGAGGACCCATTCCCCCCGGCATTTTTCCAGACAGGAATTGGTCTGATCTATATAGCCCTTCCACTCCTCCCTGAACACCCTGGCCCCCAACTCTTCGGCTATGACCACGGTCTTGTCTGTGGAAAAAGAATCCACCAGCACAATCTCATCCGCCACGGGCAGCACGGACTCCAGGGCACGGCGTATATTGGCCTCTTCATTGAAAGACATCACGGCTACGGAAAGTTTCATATCAAACCCGCTCTTCATCTTCTATTCCTTTGTGGTCTGAGACCCCGGCCGTAAGATCGGATATAGCAAGGCCCCGCCCTGAAGGGCGGGGTTTCCTGCCGGGCGGAAGCTTGGCCTTAGGACGCAAACCCCGGCGGGGCGCAAGACGTGAAGCCCTGAAGGGCTTCACTACCGCATTGCTTGACAACCTGATCGTATCCTGACAAAATAAATTCAGTCCTAAATTGACGCAGGCACCCAATCTGCCTCATAAATTCCATTTTTTCAAGTCCGGCTTCGGCCTCAGGTAAGAGCATGTCCAAACCCAAAGAACTCGCCTCGGCGGATTACATAGCGCGCGGCATACTAAGCGGCGGCGCTCTGGGTGTTTTTTCCGCTCTTTTCGGCTTCACCCGCAGCATTTTCTGGAGCTGCGGCCTGGGCATGCTGGCCGGTTTTATGGCCGGGATCACCCTGGCCTTGCGGCGCGGACGCCCAACCTGAGCAACGCCGCATGGATATTTTCTCTTCCATAAAAGGACTGCTGCGCCCGGAGCAGACCGCCGCTGCGGGTTCCCCTGAACAAAAACGGCACGATGCGCTTGAAAAAGCCGCCGCCCTTGATCCGCCTGTGGACGCTGCCGGGGAAGAAGATATCCAAAAACGCTTCCGCTTTAAATTGGGGCAAAGCCTGGCCGCCACCAGGGCGCGCCTGGGGCAGGGGCTTGGTTCCCTCTTTCAGCCGAGCCGATCCCTGGATGCGCGTTTTTGGGAAGAACTGGAAGAAACCCTTATTCTGGGCGATGTGGGCTGCGAAGCCGCCGGACTTTTGGCCGAACGGTTGCGTAAGCGCGCCGCCAAGGATAAAAGCTGCGGCCCCGCCGGTCTGCGCGCACTGTTGGCCGATGAAATCGCCGCTGTGTTCAGTGTGGAATGCCCCCCACGCGCTGCGGTTGTGCCGGAAGTCATCATGCTCTCCGGTGTGAACGGCGCGGGCAAGACCACCACTGCGGCCAAACTGGCCCGTCTTTATATCCTGCAAGGCAAAAAAACCCTCATTGCCGCAGCCGATACCTTTCGGGCTGCGGCAGTGGAGCAGCTTGAGCTATGGGCCGGGCGCGCCGGGGCGGATTTTTACGCCCGCCCCGCCGGCGGCGACCCCGCCGCTGTGGCGTATGAGGCAGCGGAAAAGGCCGTTAAGGAGGGTTACGATCTTCTGCTGGTGGATACGGCCGGACGTCTGCAAACCAATGCCAATCTCATGGACGAACTGGCCAAAATCCGGCGTGTGCTGGGCAAATCCCTCCCCGGCGCGCCCCACCGTTCCATTTTGGTGCTGGACGCCAACACCGGGCAGAACGCCCTTTCCCAGGTCAAACTCTTCCGCGATGGCGGCGGGGTGAATGAAATCATCCTGACCAAGCTGGACGGCACGGCCAAGGGCGGCGTGGCCGTGGCCGTAACCCTGCTCCACCGGCTGCCCGTCAGCTACATCGGCCTGGGGGAAAAAATGGAAGACCTGCGCCCCTTTGACGCGCGCGCCTTTGCCTCCGCCCTGCTGGGGGAAGAGGATTTGAAGGAATAGGCGACATCCCCCAAAAGCGTATCAAATATGAAACACCGGCATAAAATAATAATCCTGTTGGGCCTGCTCTCTTTCACCTCCATTACCGCCATCATGGCAGATATGGAAGGCAAACTGAAATACGGCGGCCTCTTCTGTCTGATTATGGTGTGCCTGGCCCTGGCCAAAATATTCATCCGCAACAAATCGGGGGATGCGTAATATGCTGCGCAGTATGACCGGTTTTGGACGCTACTATATTGAAGATGCCGAATTTACCCAAACTTGGGAGATACGCAGCGTAAACAGCCGCTATCTGGATCTGCGCTGGCATCTGCCGCAGACGGCGCGCAGTCTGGAAGCGCCCTTTGAAAAAATAGTCCGCCGTCATACCACACGGGGCAGGGTGGAGATAAGCCTGAACCTGCAATTTTCATCCCAGGCGGAAAGCGGCGGCTTCAACCGGGCCAAAGCAGAAACCATGCTGAAGGCCATAAAGGACCTGGCCCGGCGCGAGGGCGTGGATTGGCAGCCTGACTACAGCCCCCTGCTGGGCGTTGCCCACTTGTGGGATGAACACGACCTGGATCCGGAGATGGAACTGGACGCGGCCCTCTCGCACGGGTTGGAACTGGCCCTGCGGGACTGGAATGAATCCAGAGCCGCCGAGGCCAGGTCCCTGGAGCAGGACCTGGCCTCACGCATTCTGCGCATGGAGGAATGGAGCAAAAATATTGAGGAGTACGCCCCGGCGCTCAAGGCGGAGCGCATCACCCTGCTGCGCGAACGCCTGGCCCAGATCCTGGCCGAACAGGGGCTGGATATGGATGAAAGCCGCCTCGCGCAGGAGGTGGTCATCCTGGCTGACCGCCTGGATGTGAGCGAAGAAATCATCCGTCTGCGCACCCACCTGGAGCGCCTGCGCGAACTGCTGGAGAGCGGCCAGGATGCGGGACGCCGCCTGGACTTTACCTTGCAGGAATGTTTTCGCGAGATCAACACCTGCGGCAATAAAATTCAGGACGCCCAAATCTCCCGCCTGGTGGTGGATTTTAAAAACGAACTGGAAAAATGCCGCGAACAGGCGCAAAATATAGAATAGGGCCAGCCCACAGGCGTGTTGGCGCGAACCGCCCACAGCCCTGTGCGGATGCAAATCATCCACTATTTTTCTTGACTGAAGCATTGCAACTTTGAGCATATCCGCGTGTTTTTAAACCATCACTCAACAAGGCCGCGCCGGCCCGTTCCGGTCTTTAGCCCGCTTATGCCGCGAAACGAACAATACCAGGATAAACAATGGATACTTATGGCCTGAGCGCCGAACAAGTTCAGGAATCCCAACGGAAACACGGAACCAACAAACTGACCGAACGCCCCACAGAAGGCTTTTGGGACAAATTCAAAGACAACCTGGGCGACCCCATGATCCGCATCCTCTGCGTTGCCCTGGTCATCAACATAATTTTTGTCTTTCTGGGCCAGACGGAATGGTACGAATCCGTCGGCATCGCCGTGGCCGTACTTCTGGCCACCAGTATCTCCACCTTCTCGGAATACAGAAACGAGAGTTCCTTCCAAAAATTGCAGGAGGAAGCCTCGCACATCCGCTGCAAGGTTTACCGGGACGGAGAAATAGCAGAAATATCCATTGATGATCTCGTGGTCGGCGATTGCGTCCTTTTGCAATCCGGGGACAAAATCCCCGCTGACGGCGTACTGGACGAGGGCACCCTCAAAGTGGACCAGTCGGTACTTAACGGGGAATCCAAGGAAGCCTCCAAGCGTATGCTCCCGAAAGGCGCTGCGCTCCCGGAAAGCAATATGGATTTTCTTAATGAATACAGGGTGTTTCGCGGCTCGGTGGTCTGCTCCGGCAACGCCTTGATGCGCGTAAGCACGGTGGGAGACAGCTCCATATATGGACAAATCGCCGGAGAATTGCAGCGGGACGATGACCGTGACACCCCGCTGAAAGTCAAACTGGGCAAACTGGCCCACGGAATCAGCAAATTCGGATACATGGGCGGCATCTTCATTGCCGCAGCCCTGCTTTTTCAACGCATCGTCATCAAAAACAGTTTTGACCCCGGCCTGATCCTGGCCTACTGCTCCCAGTGGATGACCCTGCTCAACGACATTATCCAGGCCCTCATGCTGGCCGTGATCATCATCGTCATGGCCGTGCCGGAAGGCCTGCCCCTGATGATCGCCATTGTCTCCGCCCTGAACATGGGCAAAATGCTCAAGGATAATGTGCTGGTCCGCAAGGTGGCCGGCATTGAAACCGCCGGCAGTCTGAATATCCTCTTCAGCGACAAGACCGGCACCATAACCAAAGGCAAGCTGGAGGCAGTAATATTTGTGGACGGGCAGGGCCGGGAACATGTCTCTGGTCAAGATATGGGTGCCGGGCTCGCCCCGTTGCTCTCGCTGCTCGTCCATTATAACACCGACGCCGTCATGAGCGGAGAAGGCGAAAGTATGCGGGCCATCGGCGGCAACGCCACCGAAAGAGCAACCCTGCGCTTCATCCCCAACCTGCACGCGCGTGCGCAAATCAAAAAACTGGACAACATCCTGTTCAACAGCGACAACAAATACTCCTGCACCCAGATCGAAGGGGATTACACCGGCCTGCTTATCAAGGGCGCGCCGGAAAAAATCCTCAGCCGCTGCAAATATTACTACGATGGACAGGGCGATAAAAAACCTCTGACCGGCCTTGCGGACATAAACCGTAAAATAGACGAACTGGCCGCCAGGGCCATCCGCGTTCTGGCCTTTGCCCACGGCAGCGGGCGTATAAAAGACGGTGCCCTGCCTTCTGAAAACGACTGGGTTCTGGCGGGCATCATGGGCATACGGGATGAAATCCGGCCGGAATCCGTTGCCGCCATCCAAGAGGCGCAGCAGGCCGGGGTACAGGTGGTCATGATCACCGGGGACAGAAAAGACACGGCTGTGGCCATAGCCAAAGAAACAGGACTTGTCGCCGGAGACGGCGACCTTGTGCTGACCTCCGCCGAGCTGGCGCAGATGCCTGATGAGGAGCTGAAAAAGCGCGTCAAGGATATCCGCGTCATCGCCCGCGCTCTGCCCGGCGATAAGAGCAGGCTGGTGCGGGCTGCGCAGGAGATGAATCTGGTGGTGGGCATGACCGGAGACGGGGTCAATGACTCCCCCGCGCTGAAGGCCGCGGACGTGGGTTTTGCCATGGGCGGCGGCACGGAGGTGGCCAAAGAGGCCGGCGACATCATCATCATGGACGACAACTTCAACTCCATCGGCAAGGCCATATTGTACGGCAGAACCATCTTCAACAGCATCCGCAAATTCATTATCTTTCAGCTGACCATCAACATCTCCGCCGTACTCATTTCTTTTGCCGCCCCCTTGCTGGGCAGGGAAAGCCCCCTTTCCATCATCCAGATCCTCTGGGTGAATCTGGTTATGGACACCCTGGCGGCCCTGGCCTTTGGCGGAGAACCGGCCCTGAAGCGCTTCATGCGGGAAAAACCCAAGAAACGCGATGAAAACATCGTCAACCAATATATGTGGACATCCATCCTCACCGGCGGCGGCTTCATCTTCATCGCCAGCCTGTTTTTTCTTCTTTCAGCCTTTACCAACAATTTTTTCAGGCCGGACCCGGAAAATAAATATCTGCTCACAGGCTATTTCGCCTTTTTCATCTTCGCTGCCGTATGCAACGCCTTCAACGCCCGCACGGACAAAATCAACCTTATGGACAATATCTCCCGTAACCGGGGCTTTCTGGGCATCATCCTGCTCATCGCCGCCATCCAGATACTCATGACTTATTTTGGAGGGGCCGTGCTGCGCTGCCACGGCCTGCTCGCAAACGAGTGGCTCATGGTTTTTATCCCGGCCATCTTGATTCTGCCCCTGGATCTGATTAAAAAGGCCCTTTGCCGGAATAACGGTTAAATTTGGATTTTTTTAAATTTTGGGGGCCGTCTCCCCAGACCCCCTCTGGGGGGAACGATCCCCCCCCAGTACCGCCCCGCCGGTGGCTGGCTTAAGGAAAAACACTGATTAATTCGGGGCTCCGCCCCGAACCCCGCTGGGGGGAATAATTCCCCCCAGACCCCCTTGCTATTTTTCAGCCGCAAAGCGGCTAAAAACGTATGCGGGGTGCAGGGGGCTGAACACCCTCAAGAGAATAAATCAGCGTTTCCTTAAGTTACCCGCTGGAAGGCAATTTGCGAAAGTGCAGATTGACGCGAGTTAAAATGCCTTATAACCCTTAATGGAGGAAGTATGCATCTGGTTGAATTCGCCTTGGGTCCTTTGGAAACAAACTGTTTTCTGCTGCACAACAAACAAGAGGCGCTGGCGGTGGATGTGGGCGGCGACCCCGGACATATGCTGGCATATTTGAAAAAAAACGCCTTGTCCCTGAAGCTGATCCTGATCACCCACCTGCATTTCGATCATGTGCTGGGCGCGGCGGATTTACAGGACGCCACCGGCGCGACCCTGCACTGCTCCGCCCTGGATCTGCCCCTTCTGGAAGCGCAAAACAGCCTGGCCTACATGTTTCCGCCGGTGCGCCCCTTTCGCCACACGCCCATGAGCGAAGGCGAATTGACCAGGCTGGACGAACCCTGCCGGGTTTTTGCCACGCCCGGACACTCCCCCGGCAGCATGTCCTACCACTTTCCCCGCCTGGGGGCCTTGTTCTGCGGTGATGTACTCTTTTACAATTCCGTAGGACGTACGGACTTTGAAGGCGGGAACAGCGCCGTGCTGGCCCGTTCCATCAGAGAAAAAATATATACCTTGCCTGAAGAAACCAAGGTGTATCCGGGGCACGGCCAGACCACCTCCGTGCGGGTGGAAAAACGCACCAACCCCTTTGTGCCGGCCGAGGACTGAATGTCCGCCGCGCCGGTGGCCGTGAGGCAGACGCATAAGGTGCCGCCGCCATACTCCGGTCAGCCTTTTGTGCTTGCCGCCAGCCCGCGCGCGGGCAACTGCCTTGAGGCCGCCAGGGTGTTTTGCGCCGCTTTTAACCGCCATTTTTCCTTGGCGGGCGGTAAAAATACCCCGCTTGCGCCTGTTTTGCTGCGCGATTATCGCGTACTGCCCTGCGCCGCCTGCGGTCTTTGCGAACATCCGGCAAGCGCCTGCCCCCAGGCCGCTGCGGACGACAGCCGCGCCCTGTTCGCATCTTTTTTAAACGCCCCCCTGCTGGCCCTGGCCGCGCCGGTGTATTTTTACCACCTGCCCGCCCAGCTCAAGGCCCTGCTGGATCGCTGCCAGTTTTACTACCGGGCGGCTGAGCGCGGCGAGCTTATCCTGCCCCGGCGCAAGGCCTTTATCATCTTGCTTGGAGCCAGAGAAAAAGGAACCGCCCTGTTTAAAGGCAGCCTGCTCAGTCTTTCCCTGGCCCTGGCCCCTTTCAATCTGCATATGGCCGCGCCCTTGCTGCTGCGCGGACTGGACGGCCCCGGCGACCTTTTGCAACGCGCGGACTGCCTGGAACAAATCAAGGCGTACGGCAAAACGGCCGCCGCCGTATGTTAAGCAGCTTAAGCAGTATGGGCCGGGCCGGGCGCGTCCTGCTCCAGCTCATGACAGAAAGGCGCTGCCAGGCCTGCGCCGCCCCTCTGCGCAAAACATCCGCCGCCTTAGGCCAGCAATGCGGTAGTGAAGCCCTTCAGGGCTTCA
>JAITGZ010000039.1 GCA_031280335.1 Deltaproteobacteria bacterium
TCGCGCAGATCCGGGTTTACGCCCACATAGTGCTGGCGCTCGTATTTGCCCAGGTTGAGGATCTCGAAGGCGCGGTACGCCTTACCGCTTTTTTTCAACTCCCGCTGCACGCCGATGAGACGCTTGCGGGTGGTGTGTACGGCGAATTTGCCGAGGTCGCTGGCTATCCACTTGCGGCCCAGCTTTTCCGCTACAGCGGCGGTGGTGCCGGAACCGCAGAAAAAGTCGGCCACAAGGTCGCCTTCGTTAGAAGAGGCTTTGATGATGCGCTCAAGCAGGGCTTCCGGTTTTTGGGTCATATTATTTTGATATTCATCAGCCATTGAATTTATTATATTTATGTCATCCCAAAAATCGGAAATATATACGCCCTTGGCGTCTTGAAGATAATATTTTAAGCGTGGCGTCCCGCCTTTTTCAGGCCAATATATAAACCCTTTTGCATCGAGCTCATCAAGCACATCAATTCGTTTTAACCAATGCATTCCATTTTTTCCTAGCCTGTTTGGATCAATTCCACGCCATGTAGATCCAGTTTCACCATTTGATCTGCCGCTAGCTAGTAAAGGAACCGGCTGAAAAACGCCTTTATCGTCATGATAAGAATAATGTTTTTTAGAGGATTCAGAGTAATTCCCAAATTGTGGATTGAATTCGTGATCTCCAGTTTTAGAAAAAAATAAAATGAAATCCTGACTATTTCGCCATTGAGTTTTTACTCCAGCCGCAATAGCGGAGCGTTTCCATGAAACAATATTTTCGAAATTACTAAAAATTTCATCCATTATTAGCCTGAGTGCGCCAATCATTCTCCAATCACAATGTACATAAATACTCCCATCTTCCGCCAGCAGATCCCGCATGAGGATCAGCCGCTCATAAATCATGCTGATGAAGGAGTCCGCGCCCTTGCCCCAGGTATCCCGATAGGCGATTTCTTCCAGAATATTCGGTTTTTTGGTGAAGGTTTCCTCGCCTATTTCAATATCCATGGAAAAATCCGCGCCCACGTCAAAGGGCGGGTCAATGTAAATGAGCTTCAGCCCGCCCTGGGCCTCTATTTCTTCCCGCAGGGGGCCGCTTTTGAGGGAGGAGAGAATCAGTTTGTTGTCGCCCCAGATCAGCTTGTTGGCCCAGCCCTTGAGCTGGCGGCCTCTGGTATCGATATCGAAACTGTCCCGCGCTTCGTCCCTGGGCTTTTCCGCGCGTGGTTCGTCCACCTGCTCAATGGTCTGAAAGGGCAGGACAACATTGCAGACTTCACCGGATTTGCCGTTCCAGACCAGTTCCACCTCGCGCTTGTCCTCGAAGAGCAAAAAGCGGTATTTGTCCGGCAGGGGCTTGTCGGCTTCCAGAAAGCGGATGATTTCCTGCTGTTCCTGCGGCGTGAGGCGCGGCATATAAAATCCTCATTCATGGACGATGAAAGATTCCCGGCGCATCGCGATAATGCGCCATTACTATCCAATGCCATAAAGCGCCGATAAAAACAATCGGGCTGCCGGGGGGCCTTGCCTTATTTATTTCTTGCGATAATAGGACAACGCTTCGGGCATGAGTTTACGCAGATTTTCCTGGCGTTCGCGGTTCAAGGGGTGGGTGGAGAGTATGCCCAAGGGTTCGCTGCCTTCGTTCAAGGCGGCCATTTTTTCCCACAGGCTGATGGCCCCGCGCGGGTCGTAGCCGGCTTTGGCCGCCAGGATGACGCCTATGTGGTCCGCTTCGGACTCATGCAGGCGGCTGTAAGGCAGCAGAAAGCCCAGCTGCGCGGCCACGCTTCCGCCCAACTGGGTGGCCTGGGCGGCCATGGAGGAGTTGGTGGCCACTCCCACGGCCATGCTGGCCACGCTTAAACCGGCGCCGGCCAGGCCGCTCTGGCTGCTGCGCTCAGCTCCGTGTCTGACCAGGGCGTGGGCTATTTCGTGCCCCATGATCGCGGCCAGTTCCATCTCGTTATTGCCCACCAGCTCCAGTATGCCGGTGTAAACAAAGACCCTGCCGCCAGGCAGGCAGAAGGCGTTGACTTCTGCCGAGACGATGGTGTGGAATTGCCAGTCAAAATCCGGCCTTTCCGCCACAGCGGCAATGTCGCGGCCTATTTTTTCCACCAGGCGGGCGCGGTAGGTGCCGGTTTCGCGTTTTTCTTCGGCCAGCACCTGTTGACTGGCCTCAAGTCCGAGCTGCATTTCCTCTTTTTCACTCATGATAATGAGCTGGGAACGCCCGGTATAGGGGGCGTTGGCGCAGCCGCACAGGGTGAGGAGCGCGGACGATAGCGCCAAAATAGCCAGGGCGCGCAGGCGGATGGTAAGGGAACGCATCATGTCCTCCTGAAGTTCAGGTTAAAATAAGTTTACTTGAAAATTAAGGATTTTTCCCTCTTAATGTTCCAAGTTTGCCCAGGCGTTGTATTGCTTCGTCGGTGGCGGCCGGGTCGCCAAAGCCGGTGAGGCGAAAGTAGCCTTCGCCGTTGGGGCCGAACCCGGCTCCGGGGGTGCCCACGATCTGTGTCTGATGCAGGAGCAGGTCGAAGAAGCGCCATGAGTCCATGCCTTCGGGCAGTTTTACCCAGACATAGGGGGCGTTTTCTCCTCCGTAAACCGCAAGTCCGAGGGCTTGAAAGCAGGATCGGATTTTGCGGGCGTTGCCCATGTATTTTTCGATTACGGCCTGGGTTTCCGCCTTGCCTTCCGGGCTGTGCGCGGCGGCGGCCGCACGCTGCACTATGTAGGGGCAGCCGTTGTATTTGGTGCTTTGGCGGCGCAGCCACATGGGGGCCAGGGGTATTTTTTCTCCGGCCGCGTTTCGTCCGCATACGCTTTGGGGCAGGACCACGTAGGCGCAGCGCAGGCCGGTGAAGCCGGCCATTTTGGAGTAACTGCGAAACTCCACGGCCACTTCATGCGCCCCTTCCAGTTCATAGATACTGTGCGGGGAGTCGGGGGAGGTGATGTAGGCCTCGTAGGCGGCGTCGTAGAGGATGAGGCAATCTTCGCGCCGGGCGTAATCCACCCACACTTGAAGCTGGGCGCGGGTCAGCACTGTACCGGTGGGGTTATTGGGGTAGCAGAGGTAGATCAGGTCAGGGCGCTGTTCCGGCAGGGCGGGCACAAAGTTGTTGCGGTCGTGGCAGGGCAGATAGATGATATTGCTGAAGACATCGCCGCGCCGGACGCCGCCCCGGCCGGCCATGACGTTGGAATCCACATACACCGGGTAAACCGGGTCGGTTATGGCCGCTTTGCAGGAGAGGTCGAAGAGTTCCTGAAAATTGCCCAGGTCGCATTTGGCGCCGTCGCTGATGAAAATTTCGTCCGGGCTTATGTTCAGGCCCTGGAAACAGTCCTGGGCGATGGCCTCGCGCAGAAAGGCGTAGCCCTGTTCCGGCCCGTAGCCTCTGAAGCCCTGGGCCGAGGATTGTTCATCCACCGCAAGGCGCAGGGAGCGGATGACGCTGGGCGGCAGCGGACTGGTAACATCGCCTATGCCCAGGCGGATCAGTTTTTTATCCGGGTGTTCTTC
>JAITGZ010000045.1 GCA_031280335.1 Deltaproteobacteria bacterium
CCAACCCCCGCTCCATAAAATCGGAACCAATGGGCTCTAACATGGCCTTCACCGGACGATGAGGTAAAAACTGTCAAAGATGCTTTGGGAAAAGCGGGTGAGCTCGCCGCCCATCCAGCCGGAAAGGAGCAATATGGTGGCGATGACGCTGGCCAGTTTGATGCCGAAGCTCAGGGTCTGCTCCTGCAGCTGGGTTACGGCCTGAAACAGACTGACCATAAGACCGGTAACCGAGGCCACGATGATGGCGGGCATGGAAAGCATGAGTACCAGATAGCAGACCTGTATGGCCAGGTCCGTGGACGTGTTCATAACTTGATCCTGGCTATGGGCTGGGTGGTTATCTCCGGGGTCAACTCCTGGTAGGAAAGCACGGGCAGGTCGTAAAACTCCGGTTCGATCAGGCGGCGCACATAGCGGCGTATGTCCATGGAGGTGAGCAGCGCCGGGATCTGCTTGCGGTTCATGGCCGCGTCCGTCTCCCGGTGCAGGGCGGCGATGAGGGCGCTGGAATGCTCAGGGGCCAAAGCCAGATAAGCGCCGGAAGAGGTCTGGCGTATGGCCTTACGCACCAAATCCTCCACATCCGGCTGCAGCAGCACCACCGGCAGTATGTTCATGCCACCGGAATACATGTAGCTGATCTGGCGCTTCAGAGCCACGCGCACCTGCTCGGTGAGCAGCACAATGTCTTTTTCCCGCGCCGCCCAGTCCACCAACGCTTCCAAAATGGCGCTGAGATTACGTATGGAAATGCGCTCCCGTACCAGACGCTGAAATATTTCGGCAATCTTCTGCGCGGGCAGCAGCCGGGTGGCTTCACGCACCAGGTCAGGGGCCATAGCCTCCATGCGGTCCAGCAAAAACTTGGATTGCTGCAGGCCGATGAATTCCGCGGCATGGCGCGTAAGCATGAGCGAAAGGTGATAAGCCAGAATGCGCGGGTGGCTCATACAGCCTATGCCCGCCTGGGTCAGCAGGGCTTCCTTGCTTCCATCCACCCAGACGGAAGGCACCCCCGGCAGAAACTGCTCGGTTTCACGCACCTCCAGACTCAGCATTTCCAGGTTGGCGGCGGCCTCCCGCGCCAAAAGCATGCCTTTTTCCAGCGTACCCCTGGCCACGGGCACCTCATGGATGAGCAGGGCGTAAGAAAGGCCGGGTAACGCGGCGTTGCCGCGCAGGTTGATGCCCGGGAAGGGCACCCCCAAATCAAAGTAAAGCGCCCGGCGCAGGGAAAGCAATTCTTCATTCAAGGCGTCATAACTCAACGAAGCGCCCATTTCCGTGGAAACATCCAGCAAAATGGGCACGGTCGGGGCGAAATCCTCACCGGGCTTGGCTCTGGACGCCTTGGCCGAACCGGTTGCGGAGGCCAGGGTTTTGTTCAGTTCCTCCCGGCCGGCCTCCTGCGCGGAGGGGGAGGCGGCCTCGCGCTTTAGGCGCAGCAGCACAAAACCCACGCCGCAGATGCAGGCGCCCAGCATAATGAGCTGCGGCTTGGGAAAGCCGGGGATGACCGCCATGATGGCCACCAGAGACCCGGCCAGGGCCAAGGCCTTGGGCTGGGAAAAAATCTGTCCGCCCACCTGACTGCCCAGACCGTCGGCGCTCTCGCCTCCGGTGCGGGTGATCAGTATGCCGGCTGAAATGGAAATGAGCAAAGAGGGTATCTGCGAAACCAGGCCATCGCCGATGCTGAGTACGCCGAAGCGCTGCACGGCCTCGCCCGCGCTCATGTCCATCTGGGTGATGCCGATGACGATCCCGCCCACCAGGTTGATGGAGGTGATGAAAATACCGGCCACAGCGTCGCCCTTGACGAACTTCATGGCCCCGTCCATGGCTCCGTACAGACTGCTCTCGTTGGAGACCCGATCGCGGCGGCGCTTGGCCTCTTCCATATCAATTGCCCCGGCGCGCAGATCCGCGTCAATACTCATCTGTTTGCCGGGCATGGCGTCCAGGGTGAAGCGCGCCCCCACCTCGGCCACCCGTTCCGAACCTTTGGAAATGACAATGAACTGCACCACGGTCAGGATCAAAAAGACCACTCCTCCGACAATAAAGTTGCCGCCAACCATGAACTCGCCGAAGGTGTCGATGATGGCGCCAGCATCAGCGTTGAGCAGGATGAGGCGGGTGGTGGTGATGTTCAGGCCCACGCGGAAGAGGGTGGTAAAGAGCAGAATGGTGGGGAAGATGGAAAATTCCAGAGCCGAGGCCACATACATGGCCATCATCAGCACGATGAACGACATGCCGATGTTGATGCCGATGAGCAGATCCACCACCGGGGTGGGCATGGGCACAATCATCATGGCGAAGACCATGACCAGCACAAAGACCATGAGCAGGTCCGTGTGTCTGATGACCTTGTCCACCAGGCTTCTGGGCGAAATAAACGACATGGCGGCTTACTCCCCTTGCTTCGTTGCGCCGGAAAGGCCGCATGCGTTCAAGTATTCACTCATGGCCTGCCGGGCTTCGCCTTCCCGTCCGGCCAGACGCAGCGCCTTGGCGCGCATGAGGAGCAGGGGCGGGGGCATGGGGTCGCGCTCCTTATCCAACACGGCGGCGCATTTTTCCAGATGGCGCAGCGCCTCCGCTCCGTCACCCCGCTCCAGGGCCAGGGCGGCCAGATGCTTCAAGGCGCAAAAATTGTCCTGTTTCAAGGAAAGCAGCCCATGGAAGACCAGCCCGGCCTCTCTGGGACGTCCCTGCATAAAATACACGTGCCCGAGAATTTCCAGAGATTCGATCTGTTCCCGCTGTATATCCGGCATGGTTCACCCGGCCAAAAGCAGGCCCTGAAAGGAGGCCAGAAGCCCGCTATGCTCCGCTTCTTCTTCCAGCAGTGCGGCCAGGGCGGCCTGAGCGGGGTCGGACGGGCCGGCGGAGTCCCGCAGCGCTTCTTTACAGCGGCGCAGGCTTTTGCGGTAGCGCTCAGGACTCAGGTTTTCCAGATTACGCACCGAAGGGCGCAGAAAAGCGGCGATGACCGCCTCAAAATTGCGGGCGGCATACAAAGCGCCCAACTGATTGGAACTCGCCGCATCCGTGGGGGCCAAAGCGGCCCGCTCCGGCAGGACGGACTGTTCCGCGGGCAAAATATCCTGAATGCCTTTGGTCAGCTCATAAGAACTATATATGGCACCCGGCATATGCGCTTACCCCGCCGCCCGCAGGGCTTCGTCCATCAGGCGCGAGAGCGCCGGCACGGCCTGTTCAAGCATTTGCAGGGAAAAATCATTTTCCGCAAAACGTGTCAGCAGAATCAGGGTGGACGGTCTGCGCAGCCCGGCATAAAGAGTGAAAGGCCGGGCCGGACCGGGCCGGCACAAAGCCAGGGCGCGGCGCAAGGCCCCCCGGTCATGGGAGGGAAAATTCCTGGCCAGATAGACCAGCATCTCGCCTTCTCCCTGCTCCAGAAAAAGCGCGCCCATGCCTTCTATGTCCAGGCGCAGCGTTCCGTCCGGCGTAAGGCGCAGATCGCGCAGACCCATGCGCCGCCCGAATTCGGCTATGATATGCTCGTTAGCCATCTAGAAACCCAGCTCCTCTTCTTCCCGGCGCACGGCATCGTCCAGGGCGATCTGGGCCGCGCCCTGCACACGCAGGCGTGTATCGTTGTCTTCATAGAACAGATCCGGCAAATCGCGCAAGCCCTGAAGCATGTCCTGCAAAAAAAGCACCTCGCGCTCCGTGTCCGGCAGACCCGTCCGCTCCACTATACGCTGAAAATCCTGCATCCCGGCATACTGGTTGTCGCGCACCGCCAGCACCGCGTCCAGCAGTTCATCCGCGCCCATCCTGCCCTTCACCCCGTGCGCCTTGTCCAGGCGTTCCAGCAGCGCGGCGCAGTTCAAACGCACGGTGCCCAATACGCGAGTTACGGCCAAATCCCCGGTCAAGGCCTTGAGATGCGCCTTTTCCATGCTCGGCCCGGAAGAAGAAAGTTCATTGCCCAGCACGGTCATCAGAAAATCCAGGCCGTGATCCAGGCGATCCGGACCAAAGTCGGAACAAAGGCGGGTCAAAGCCTCGCGCGGCGAGCCAAAACCCGCCACCGCGCCGCGATATACCCCGCGCAGATCCGCGCCGCCGCCCAGTTCGGCGAAATCCGGCGCGGCCATATCCACGGCCAGACCGGAGGCAACGGCAAAGGATTCTTGCTCCGCCAGATTGTTCAGGGCCGTATCCATCAGCCCGGATAAGGGGTGCCCCTCGCCCAGACGATCTTTAAGGGCGGTCAGCAGCACAAAATCATCCGCAGGGTCGGATGACCCCCCTTCCCGCTCCTGTGCCTGCCCCAATGCCTCCATGAGTTCAGCCAGGGAAGACTCGTTTTTGCTTTTAAAAAGCCTTTCCAGATGGTTCAGGGCGCGGCCGAAGTTTTCATCGGCCTGCTGCGCCAATTTGCGCGCCGCCTCCACAAAGGGGTCATAAGCACGTTTATTTTTATCGGCACCGGCCTTTTCTTTGCGCTCATCCAGGCGCGATTCCTCACTTTCCGCCAGGCTGAAGGTCAGCTCTTCCGCCGCGTCGGCCAGTAAAGACATGGGGTTGTCATCCCGCGTAACCCTGGCCCCCATGAACAGTCCTTCGGCCTTGGGTCCGGCCCCGGCTTCCGCTTTGGCGGATTCAAAAACGCTTCTCTCGGCGAACTGAGCTGATTCTATGGGCATGGCGCATCATCCGGTTTGAAAAATTGAAACTGAAAAAAACGGAAACAGTTTTTTAATATTGCAATTCCGCAGTTTAAGCAATAATGATTGCGCATTTACCGGCAATATTCTACAAGCCCTCACCGGTACCGGGGCCTTTCAGGGAAACGCTGATTTATTCTCTTGAGGGTGCCTTGCCGCTGTGCAGAGGGATGGCAGAGGTAAAGCAACGCCTGGGCAAACATGCCCCTTTCTTATTCCCCCCAGCGGGGTTCGGGGCGGAGCCCCGGATTAATCAGTGTTTCCTTAGCTATAGAGCGGTTCAACTTTGAAAGTGTTAAAACATGACCGACCGCCGGCGCTGTCTTCGGCTGTAGGCGTTTTCCACCTGTAACACCCTGAAATATGCTATGCAATAAGCCTGCCACCCCATAGACAAAGCATGAACCAAGCGATCTCTAATACCTTTTTCTCTCGCCGCCTGGCCTTGGGTTGCGTCCTGGGGCTGCTGGCCTGCTTTGCCCTGTACGACCTGCTGCTTTACTCCGGTCTGCGGAGGGAGGCGCGCGATCAGGCCCTTTCCATTGCCGCCGTCAGCGCCTCGGCCCTGAACATGAAAATCAGCGCCGGGCTGCGTCTGGGCAAAGAACTGGACCGTTTCGCCGGACTGGACCGCGTACTGGCCCAGGCTGGCACCGCCCTGCCCCAGGGCGGAGGCATCGCTGTGCTGCTGCCGGACGGACGCATCGCCTCCCTTTGGGGAGAACTGCGGGAGAAGGGCGATGGCCTGCTGGTCAGCGCGCCCATTGCCGACCGCTTGGAGACGGAGGTGGGCCGCACCCTGGTCAGTCTGCCGGAAGAATACGCACGCCAAGGCATCGCGCCGGGCATGCGCGGGCTGATTCTGTTGCAGGCCGCCCTGGCCCTGCTTTTTTTCCTTTTTCTATACCGTGGCGCGGCCTCCCGCTTCCCCGCCCTAAACCGCAAAAAACTTATGCTTTCCGGTCTGGGCCTGATCCTCCTCCCGCTGCTGGTCAGTATGCTCTTCTCCTTGCGCGTCTATCTGGAACAACGCGAAACGGCCGCCGGGGCATCGGCCCTGCACATAGAGCGCATACTGAGCGAAGACCTCAACAAGCTCCTGCTGGTGGGTGTCTCGTTGGGCGGTACGCGCGGTCTGGAGCAATATCTGCAAAAAATGAGCGCCCACGCGCCGGATAACTCCGTGGCGCTGCGCGTGCTGGATGAATCAGGCCGCAGCATAAGTTCAAGCCACGCGCCGGGCACGCCACTGGCCGGGCATCTTTCCTTCCGACTGCCCCTGAGCAGCGGCAGGGCGGCAACAGGCATGGAGCAGCAAGGCAATGCTTCCCTCTGGCAGGTGGAGGTGGGACTGACCCGGTCCTCCTGGCAGGAGAGCATCACCTCCCTGGTACTGAACGTGCTGACCATGCTGGTCATAGCCCTGACGCTGATGTTGGAGGTTTTTCTGCTGCTTTTCCATTTTGCCGCCGGAGACACGGAAAATGCAGCGCAGGGACAGCGGCATAGCGCCTTGTTGCTACGCGCCCTGCTCTTTGTCTTTGCCCTGAGCAAGGACCTATCCGTCTCTTTCATCCCTCTGCGCATGGGGGAACTGGCTGCGGACAGCGGGATAAAGCCCCTGCTCATGAGCCTGCCGGTATCCGCAGAGATTGTCGCGGCAGCCTGCGGCATCATGCTGGCCGGGGTGTGGATGCGCCAGCGCGGTCCAGCCCCGGCCATGACCTGCGGCGCGCTTCTGGCCCTGTTGGGCAATTTGGCCGCCGCCTTTGCCGCCTGGCCCTGGATGTTCGTCCTGGCCCGCAGTCTGGCCGGGGCGGGCTACGGCCTGTTCCTCCTCCCCGCCCAGGCCGTCTCGGTCAAAGAAGGCAAGCTGGCCTTTCTTTTCGCCGGGGTCTATGCCGGCTTCCTGTGCGGCAGCGCCATGGGGGCCATGCTGGCGGACTACATGGGCTATGCTGCGGTTTTTATGCTTTCCGCCCTGATTATACTCCCCCTTCTGCCCCTGCCCCGTCTGCTCTTTGGCGGGTCCGCCCCGACTCAGGACAGGCAACAGGCAGCGCCCGCCCATATGCCCCTCCTCAGGGGGCTGGCCGCCCTGCTGCGCAGCCCGGCTTTTCTGACTTTGCTCTGCTTCAGCCTTATCCCCGCCGCCTTTTTGGACATAGGCTTGATGAATTATTTTCTGCCGGTATTTCTGCATGCCTCCGGGGCTGACCAGTCCGATATCGGGCGCGTCTTTATGCTCTACTGTCTGGCTCTGATCTGCCTGGGGCCGCAGGTGGAAAAAATCATCAACGCGCACAAGGCGGAGCGGGCGGCGGTCTTTTCAGGCATGCTCTTCTGCGCGGCAGGCGCGGCGGCCTTCACCGCCCTGCCCCCTCTAGCCGCCTCCTTTACCGGAGCCTTCTGCCTGGGTCTGGCCTGTTGCTGCAACATACCCGGCCAAAGCGCCTTTCTCCTGCGCCTCAAGGTCACCAGCGATCTGGGGGTGGAACTCTCCATGAGCGCGCTGAACACGGTGGAACGGGCCGGACAGATGATCGGCCCCTTGTGCATAGGGGCGTTCTTTGCCGCCGCCGGCGCGTCCACCCTGATCATGGGCGGCGTCGCGGCCGCTCTTCTGGCCGGGGGGGCCGCCTTTATGGCCGCCACGCGACATAGAGCATATTAACTTTAAAGCGCCCTGCGCGGCGCTTTACGGCGAAAGTGAAGGCGCGGCGCGGGAAGAAAGCTGAAACTGTTCTAAAATATTTTGCCCCATTGCTTGAACTCCCGGCTCACCGGGATTACACTGTGGCCGAAACGGACGATACACCGCAACCTCCTTGCAGGAAAACCCAAGGTAAATGAAAACGAATATCCCCCGCATCTTTTTTATGAATATTTTTCTGGCCTCCGCCCTGATCTGGGGGGTCATGACCGCGCCCTCGCCCGCCCCGGCGGCCCAAAGCGCTCCAAACAACGCCGCTGCCGGGCACACCGGCCAAAAGGCGGAAAAACCCAAGCGTATCGGTCTTATTGTCGGCGGACCATACACTGAATACCAGCTTATTTTCAGGGGCATGATTGAAAAACTGGCTGAACTGGGACTAGTCGCCAATGACGCCGTGAACATGCCGGAAGATGATGACGGCATCGGCCCCATGTGGCAGTGGCTGGCCGCCAACGCCGGCGGGGATGAAATCAGCTTTGTGGCTGATGCCTTTTATTCCCCGAACTGGAATCAGCAGGATCGCTCCAGGGTCATAAAGGCTCTGCGGGATCGCCTTAATACCAGGGCCGATCTGGACTGCGTCCTGGCCTTCGGCACCTGGGGCGGGCAAGACGCGGCCGCAGAAGACCTGAATGTGCCGGTGCTGGTCGACCTGGACGGTGTTCCTGAGTCATTCCCGCGGCACATGCGGCAGTTTGTGTGCATTATTTCGTTGGCAGTGGGAAGTCGCAGAATTACATGCGAG
>JAITGZ010000052.1 GCA_031280335.1 Deltaproteobacteria bacterium
CCAGGGCTTTTTCCTTATCTTCCGGCCTTACGTTGATGATCAAAAAACCCAGCACGTCATCCCCGTACCGTTCCAGGCGGCCGCCCACAATGGAAAAACCCAAATCCAAATCCCGGGCCATGTTGCTGATGACCATCTCCCGCGAGATTTCGCGCGGAAAACCCAAACGTATATTCACCCCGGAGGGGATAAGGGCATATTCTTCCCGCGTCAGGCGGCGCAATTGCTCCGGGGGATCCAAAAACAACTCGGCCGTGTCGCCCGCGCCCCGGGCCAGCCCCTCATCCAGAATCAAGACGCGCCGGCACATGCGCTTGACCACTTCCATCTGATGGGTAACCAGCACAATGGTCAAACCCAGACGTATATTTATATCACGCAGCAAATCCAGAATGGACATGGTTGTGCGCGGATCCAGAGCGGAGGTGGCCTCGTCGCAAAGCAGGATGTCAGGGCTCAACGCCAGGGCGCGGGCAATGCCCACCCTCTGCTTCTGCCCGCCGCTCAGGCTGGAAGGCCGCTCCAGACTTTTATGCTCCAACCCCACCAGACAGAGCAGCTCCTCCACCCTTGCGCGCAGTTCCGCCTTGGGGGTCTTCCACAGCTCCAGGGGAAAGGCCACATTTTCAAAGACATTGCGCCGTTCCATCAAATTGAAATTTTGAAAAATCATGCCCATGCGGCGGCGCAGCCGCAAAAGCTCCCTCTCCCTCAGCGCGCCCACCTCCAAACCCATAACCCTTACACTGCCGGCATCGTAGCCTTCCAAACCGTTCAAACAGCGCAGCAAAGTGGATTTACCCGCCCCGGAATGCCCCACCAGGCCGAAAACCTCGCCCGCCTCCACCCGCATGTTGATATCACGCAGAACCTGGCGGCCTTTAAACTGTTTATGCAGTCCCGTAATCCGAATCATGGGTAAGCATCGCTCGCCTGAGTTTGACGCCTGACGGCATTTTTAAAGCCTTGGGGCGGCCGCCCCAAACCCTGCCGGGGGGGGAATCATTCCCCCCGGACCCCTCGACAAAGGGGGCCGGCCTATCCTGGCCGGAGCGTGTGGGCTTGCAGGCCGGGTTTTTGTTTTTCTTCCGTATGTTTCAATTCTTCGTGCAGGTGGTCTATTTCATGGGTATAGTACAGCCGGTCATTTTTGTAGCGGTCGAGCATTTTTTCCAGATCCATGTTCCTGTTTTCCAGTTCGCGTATCCTGCGCTCCATGCCTTTACGCCAAATGGACAGGCGGTAACCGGCCGCACCGGCGGCTATGGCCACCAAAACCAGAAGAAACAGCGCCGCTTTCATTGCTTTGCCCTCCGTATCCGGAATATGCATGTCGAACAGAATCTTCATAAAACATATTCCAAGACATTTCAAAAGTGAAATGCCCCAAACAAATTAACCCTCAACCTGAAGGGGTTTAGGAGGGTGGAGGCTTGGGGGAGGATACCCAAGGTACCTTGCCGTTGTTCAGAGGGACGACAGAGGTTCCCTATCCCGAAAGTGGGGCCGCCAGTGCAACCATACCTTCTAAACTTTTTCCGCCGCCCGGCGACCGCGAAGGCGCAGTCTGATCGGGGCGTGCTTGATGCCCAGCATACGCCGCAAGGCACGTTCCAGATAGCGGGAGTAAGCATCATTCACCCGTTCCGGGTCATTGACAAAAAAGACGAAAGTCGGCGGCTCGGTTTCCGCCTGAGTCAGGTAGTGGAACTTGGCCCGCGCCCCTTTGATCAGGGGCGGTTGGCGTTCTTGCAGCATATCTTCCAGCAGGCGGTTGAGTCTGCCGGTATTCAGGCGCAGGCGGCTTTCCTGCATGATGTCCCGAGCCAGGGGGGCGATTTTTTTCAGGTTACGCCGGTTAAAAGCCGAAACCATGAGCAGGGGCACGTGCGGGCAATAGGCCAGGGCCTGGCGGTAGCTTCGCTCCACCTCCCGCAGCTTGTCTGTGGGGATTAGATCCGCCTTGTTCACCAGCACCATAAAAGTCAGTTTGCGCTCATCCAGCAGTTCCAGCAGGCGTTTATCCTGCTGCGTGAGACCCTCCTGCCCGTCCAGCACCAACAGGGTGAGCTGGGCCTTGGTGCTGCTTTTTATGGATGAATTCACGCTGAAGCGCTCCAGTGTGTCCGTAATTTTTGAGCGGCGGCGCACCCCGGCGCTGTCCACCAGTATGCCCGGCACTCCGTCCAGCTGTACCGGCACATCCACGCTATCTCTGGTAGTTCCGGCCGCCGGGCTGACGATCATGCGATCCTCCCCTGCCAGGGCGTTCAGCAGCGATGACTTGCCCACATTGGGGCGTCCCAGCAGAGCAAGGCGCATGGGGGCCTTTTCCGCTGTTTCGGGAGTTTCTTCATCCGCCGTTCCGTCTGTGGGCAAGGCCGTCTCATCCGTCTCATTGGAGGACTGGGGCGCGCCCGGAGGCAGCAGGCCAGCCAGCTCTTCCAACAAGGCTCCCATATTATAGCCGTGTTCAGCGGAACACGGCAGCAGGGGCAGTCCCAGGGCGTAAAATTCCGTAAGCAGCAAATCGGCCCGTTCTTCTCCATCCACCTTGTTTACCGCCAGCAGAAGGGGCTTGTCCGTTCGGCGCAGAAAATCCGCCAGATGGGCATCCAGGGGGGTCAGCCCTTCCCGTCCGTCAGCCACCAGACAGAGTACCTCCGCCTCCTCCATCGCCCGCTCGGCCTGGCGCATAACCTCCGCCTCCAGACCGCGCAGCCCGACCGGGCCGGGCTGCGGCGCGGCATGGGCATCCAGGCTCACGCCCCCGGTGTCAATCAACACAAAAGGCGGCAGACCACGGCGCAGCACCGCTCCTTCCATGCGGTCCCTCGTTACCCCGGGCAGGTCGTGGGTAATGGCCCGCCGGCTGCGGATCAACCGGTTGAACAACGTGGATTTGCCCACATTGGGGCGGCCCAGCAGGGCCACCTTGGGCAGGCCGGTCAGGCGCGCCGCCAGGGAAACGGTGGCAGGATGAATTTTATTCATAAAAACTCCGGCCCATGCTTTAACATTCCTTGCCGCGCTCTTCAAGCCGCCAATCCATCCCGCCGGAACGGGAGGATCCGGCAAAAAAAGTTTGTCTCAAAAAAGCAAGTAGCGTATGGTGGCGGTCATGCGTACGTTGGAGTAGTTTAACCTGTTAAATTGCTCTGAACTAGGCGCACACGAGAAGCCAAGGAGGCATTGTTATGCGTTTTTCCATCGGTTTGGGCAAGACAGACGCCCTGGAGCGTCTTGAACAGCGCGGGGTAAGCCGCCGCGAATTCCTTAAATTCTGCTCCGCTGTGGCCGTGGTCATGGGTTTGGGGCCTGGCGCGGCCGAAAGCGTTGCCGCCGCTCTGACCGGCAAACGCCCGGCAGTGGTTTACCTGCACGGCTCCGAGTGTACGGGTTGTTCCGAATCCGTCATGCGCGTCTATGATCCTTTTATTGACGAGCTGATTCTGGACACCATCTCGCTGGATTACCACGAGACGATCATGGCCGCCGCCGGCCACGCCGCGGAAGAGGCCCTGCACAAGGCCGTTTCCTCCCCTGAAGGCTATGTCTGCGTGATTGAAGGGGCCGTGCCCACCGCACGTAACGGCCTTTACGGCACTGTGGGCGGCAAAACCATGCTGAAGCTCTGCTCGGAGATCGCCCCCAAAGCCAAGGCGGTTTTCGCCTACGGCACCTGCGCGGCTTACGGCGGCATACCTGCGGCCAAGCCTAACCCCACAGGGGCCAAGGGTGTGGGCGATGCCCTGGCCGGTCTGAAGGGCAAGGAGGTCAAACCCATCAACCTGCCCGGTTGTCCCCCCAACCCCGTAAACTTTGTGGCGGCGTTGGTGCATTGGCTGCAGAACAAAAGCGTCCCGGAACTGGACGAGCAGGGCCGTCCCCTCATGTTCTACGGCACCCCTGTGCATGAGCAGTGTGAACGCCTGCCCCATTTTGAACAGGGGGAATTCGCCCCTTCCTTTGAATCGGAAGAAGCCAAAAAGGGCTGGTGCCTGTACGAACTGGGTTGCAAAGGCCCCAACACCTATAACAACTGCCCCAAAATCAAGTTCAACCAGACCAACTGGCCGGTACAGGCCGGGCACCCCTGCATAGGTTGCAGCGAGCCCAATTTCTGGGACGAAATGACCCCGTTCTACGAAAGCTGAGCGGGATGGCATATTTATTGAATATTTATCATATGAGGAGAACCATACCATGGCCGTATCAAAAGATGCTTCAGGCCTGACGCGCACCCCGCAGGGGAACTACACCGGGAGGGTGATCGTTGACCCCGTAACCCGGATTGAAGGGCACCTGCGCATCAACGTGGAGGTGGAAAAGGGCCGGGTTAAAAACGCCCGTTCCAGCGCCACCCTTTTTCGCGGTCTTGAGACCATTCTGAAAGGACGCGACCCCAGGGACGCCCAGCACTTCACCCAACGCACCTGCGGGGTTTGCACCTATACCCATGCCCTGGCCAGCACCAGGGCGGTGGACATGGCCGCCGGCGTAAGCATACCCAAAAACGCCACCCTGATCCGCAACCTGATGCTGGCGGCCCAGTACCTGCATGACCACATTGTGCATTTTTACACTTTGCACGCCCTGGATTTTGTGGACATCACCTCAGCCCTGAAGGCGGATCCGGCCAAGGCCGCCCAACTTGCCGGCAATATTTCGCCACGTCCGGCCAAGGCCGAAGACCTCAAGGCCGTGCGCGATAAATTGAGCGTCTTTGTGGCCTCCGGTCAGCTCGGTCCCTTTGCCAATGCCTATTTTTTGGGCGGGCACCCGGCCTACTACCTTTCGCCGGAACTGAACCTCATTGCCACAACCCACTACCTGGAGGCCCTGCGCGTCCAGGCGCGCGTGGCCAGGGCTATGGCCGCGTTCGGCGGCAAAAATCCGCACCCGCAGTTCCTGCTGGCGGGCGGGGTGAGCAGTTACGAATCCCTGACCAAAGAGCGTATAGAGGAATTCCGTTCCCTGATAAAAGAGGGCACGGATTTCGTGCAGAACGCCTATATACCCGACCTCCTGGCCATCGCCGCTGAATACAAGGACTGGACCAAATACGGCGGCACGGCCAACTTCATGTCCTTCGGCGAGTTCCCAGACGATGAGCAAAACCTGGACAGCCGCTATTTCAAACCGGGGATCATCTTCGGCCGCAAGCTGGATCAGCTCAAACCCTTTGATCCGGAGCA
>JAITGZ010000056.1 GCA_031280335.1 Deltaproteobacteria bacterium
CGCATACGTTTTTAGCCGCTTTGCGGCTGAAAAATAGTAAGGGGGTCTGGGGGGAATTATTCCCCCCAGCGGGGTTCGGGGAGGATCCCCGAATTAATCAGTGTTTCCCTAGTTCAGGCCGAAAGACTCCCTCCCTCCAAACTGCAAAATACGCGCCACAATCCGGTGCCGTGCCCGCCCGCAGGAATCACCCAATGGAAAGTTTCAATAAAAACATCATCAATATAAGACCGGACTTCTTAAGCCAGCCGCTGAATCTGAAAACATATCTATAATAATACTCATATGTTGGATATTGTTTACCGTGCGGCGGTCTTCATTGTTTATGCCTGTCAAAAATGTCAATTGTCGCAAAAAATTCGACAAAAATGACGAAGCCGTCCCAAACCAAAAATTTGTTTCCCTCTTTGCCCGGCCTGTATTCAAATAACCCGATCCAGCCCGGTCGGCGATAAAAAATTTATGGCATACTTCATGCAAAAGTCCCTTACCCATTATGCGCGGCGCCGCTTCATGGTTAAACTCGCCGCCATGGACGGCGAGTTATTCCCCTACCCTTGGAGAGGATATGAAGTCGTGTATGCAGGTGGAGATGGAGGAAGCCGCTGAGATGCTTCTGGTTCACACGCGGGAAATATTTGAACCGGAAAGCATCCCTTTGTTTGGCGCCTTCAACCGTTGCGCCTTTATGGACATACATGCCTCCATGCCCCAGCCTCCCTTTGACCGGGTGCTGGTGGACGGTTACGCCGTACGGCATGAAGATATTGCTTCGGCGAGTCCTCGTAACCCCGTCAGATTGCGCGTCACTCAGCATCTTTTTGCGGGCAGCGGTTCCCCAGAGCCTTTAGGCGCGGGGCAAGCGGCCAGGGTCATGACCGGCGCCATGCTCCCTCCAGGCGCGGATTGCGCAATTTGGCAGGAAGATACAGACGGCGGCGAAGAGTCTGTAGTTATTTGCCGCAGCATAAAAAAACATCAAAACTGCCGCCTCCAGGCGCAGGATATAGTCCTGAACCAGCTTTTGGCGCGGCGCGGGGATGTTCTGCATTCGACCAAGCTGAGTCTTTTGGCCGGTCAAGGGCATACGCATGTGCGCGTATTCCGCCAACCCAAAGTGGCCGTACTGGCCACCGGGGATGAGCTTTTCCCTGCGGGCTTCCCGCTCCCTCAAGGCAAAATTTACGACATCAGCAACATTATGCTGGGTGCCCGGCTATCCGCCATGGGCATGAATGCCGCCCATATTTCCATATGCGGCGACAACATGGATGAATTGCGGAGCAAAATGGGGATACTATTGAATGAAAACGATATGCTCATCACAACCGGCGGGACTTCGTCCGGGAAAAAAGACTTTATTCCGGCGGTGGTCTCAGAATTGGCGGCAGAAAATGGAGGCATAGTTCTGTTTAAGGGGATAAGGATAAAACCGGGCTCTCTTACTTTGGGCATGGTCATGCGCGGCAAGATACTGCTTGGCCTGTCCGGCAATCCTGCCTCCGCTTTGGCTACTTTTGAGATGCTGGCCGCGCCTGTACTGAAAAAAATGTCCGGTCGCTCGCGTTATTACCTTGAGCGTCAAAAGGGGATTGCCCAAAATAATTTCGGCAAGTATAAGAAAGATGTCCGGCACTTTGTCATGGCGCAAATGGTCGGCAAAAATGTGTTCATCCGGCAATATAACGGTTCTACAGGCGCACAGGGAGTCTTTGACGAATACAACTGCTTTGTTGATATTCCGGCCGGTTGTAGGCAGATTCAAAAAGGTATGGAAGTCGATGTAATTCTTGTTTGAAATTTTTCATAAAAACAAATTGTGGCATAAATCATACAGACTAAGAGAACATGCAGGATGTCCAATAATTATATTGCCGATATTTGTCTGGACACAGTTTCTAATATTAGCCGGCAGCTCCCTTTACAAGATGATATTAGATCAATTTTATATGCCATTAAGCAAATATGTCCTCCTATTATTGATTTCCAACGTATCAATTTGATAATTTTTTCATCTCTACAAGATAATTATACTCTTTATATTCTTGACGGGCATGATGATGAAATATTAATTTCTGAAATATACATCACACCGGGGCACGAGCAATTTGAGTTTTGGTCTCAACCCGCAGTGCAAGAATACAATGGTGCCGATTTCATGCGCGTGTTTCCCGAAATTACAAATTTTGAACAATACCGCAATGCCGTAGACTGCGCCCGCCTGCGTCTCTCAGTACAAGGGATATTGCGCGGAGCCATAGAATTTGTCAAAATTGACGGAAACATTTTTGATAGTGAAATGTTGGTATTTTTCAAAATGATCGCCGATCTCGCCGCATCAAATTTAGCCGGAATATTGAAAACTGAATCCATGCAGCGCGAGAAGGCGGGTATTCTCCGCGAAAAAGAGCACTTGGAGATATTGGTGGATGTGACCAATACAGCCATATCCACGTTGGAAATGGATGAAATGGTCAACGAAGTCGCCGAAAATATCAGCAAATTTTTCGGCATACGAACATTTGCGCTCATGTTGCTGGACACGGAGCAAAACAGGAATAGTTTCAAATTTCATCCGTCTTGCTGGTTGGCCGACTCTTTGCATATAAACAATAAATTGTCTTACAGTCTGGAAGGGAGCCAACTGCAAAAAATTATTGAATCCAGCCGCGCCTGCGTGTTGACCCGTGAACGCATTGCCCGTATTTCGCGCAATGAGCCGGTTCTCTCACTCATCCTGAACGACAGCAATAAAGCTGTCTGTCTCTTCCCTCTAAATTTCGGGCCGCGCTGCCTCGGCGTTATGGCGCTGGCCCATGAGCATCCGGATATTTTTACGCAGGAATCCATGGAGCTGCTTGGCCAAATTGCCTCGCGCGTGGCCATTGCCGTGCATAATGCCCTGGAATACCAAAAAATTATCACGCAGAAAGAAGACGTGACCCAGGAGAATGTTTACCTTTCCGACCAAATCCAGGAGTTCGACTCATTTGGAGAAATTGTCGGCAAGAGCGACGCCATCCGCCGCGTTTTGGAGCAGGTTGAAATAGTTGCGCCCAGTGACAGTTCGGTGCTTATATTCGGAGAGACGGGCACAGGCAAGGAGCTTTTCGCCCGCGCCATTCACAATCGCAGCCAGCGCAGAAAGCAGCGTATGATCAAAATGAACTGTGCGTCCATCCCGATTGGACTTTTGGAAAGCGAGTTATTCGGGCACGAAAAAGGCGCTTTTACGGGTGCGCTGGCACTGCGTAAAGGCCGCTTTGAACTGGCGAATCGCAGCACCCTGATGCTTGATGAGATAGGTGACATGCCTTTGGCTCTTCAACCAAAGCTGTTGCGGGTTTTACAGGAGCGTGAAATCGAACGCCTTGGCAGCAGTGAAGTCATTCCGGTGGATGTGCGCGTAGTGGCCGCAACAAACCGTAATTTGCGGCAAATGGTGACCGCCGGAGAATACCGGCCCGATTTGTTTTACCGCCTGAACGTATTTCCTATAACCATCCCTCCTTTGCGGGACCGGCGCGAAGACATCCTTCCCCTGGCTGGCTTTTTTACCAAGAAAGTTGCCAAGATGATGAATCGGAATATTGAAAATATCTCCGCTGACGCGCTAAAAAGTCTTTACGAGCATGATTGGCCGGGAAATATCCGTGAACTTGCCAATGTTATAGAGCGTGCGGTCATTTTATCCAGCGGGACTACTCTGAATCTTCATCCGCTGGAAACGCATCCTGTGGAACCTGCGCCTGAGCGAGGCGAACTGTTGAAAGATCCGCCCGCCGCGTCAACGTATCTTTCACGCCATCCCCAACCTGGCGAAAACGCGAAGGAGCGCGACAGAATTATAGCCGCGCTGGCGGAGTCAAACGGAATTGTAGCCGGCCCCAGGGGAGCGGCCGTCAAGCTCGGCCTAAAACGTACCACACTGCTTTCACGTATGCAGCGCATGGACATAACAGTGCATGACATAAATAGACGATACGTAAAAATTTAAATACGAGGTTTCATTATGAATATAAGTAAACGTGGTGCCCGCAGGGAAATTTTTGTGAACAGGCCGATTACCCGCATTACGCTCAAAAGTAGAGAGGAGATTGACGATATTATACTTTTGGAAGATAGCTATCATTTATATTGCAACGACAAATTTATCACTGAATTGCATTGTTCGCCTGTTAACCTGGAGCAGTTGGCTTTAGGGCATTTATTCTGCAGACATATGATCACGCAAGGCGATCAGGTTGACATGCTGAGTATAGAATATAACGCCGGTAAAATCTGCGTGACAACCCACCGGGCCACGACCACGCCAACAGTAAAAGAAGAAACGGAGATTCGTCTTACGGCGGATCAGGTGCATAAACTCCAGGCCGATTTTAACAGCCGCTGCGATTTGTTTCGCGCCACCGGAGCAATGCACGCTTGCGCCCTGGCGAATCAGGACGGCCTTATCCTGTTTTTGGAAGATATAGCCCGGCACAACGCGCTGGACAAAGTCATTGGAGAAATGTTGCTGCAAAATATTCCTCCGGATGGCAAAGCCTTGATTTTCAGCGGACGCATGGCGTCTGACATGATGGAGAAATCATGGTGCAGCGGTGTGAGGCTGTTGATCGCTCCGGGCGCTCCGTCCTTGACCTCCGTAAAGCTGGCCGAGGAAAGAGGCCTTACCCTGCTTGGTTTTGTCCGCCCGGACAATATCAATATTTACTCGCACCCGCACAGGGTGGTTTGAACATTGGGGCGGCGGTTTGGGCGAGAACAGCTGCGGCAAGCGGGATCTCCCTGTCATCCAAAGTGCGAAGATCCAGGCGCAGGGCATTGTCTTCCACGCGGGCTAGAAGGGGCGGTTTCGTTTGCAAAAGCATTTTCTGGAGATGGGCGGGGTTGAAGTGGGGAGAGGGGTGCGCCATCGTTGTCAGCCAGGTGGGCAAATTCATTTCTGGAAAGGCGCCTCCTCCCACTTGGGAGATGCCGGAACGAACCGCCACGAGCCAGCCGTCTTTTTGCGCGGGCAGTGTTTTTTTCAGGAGGCGGGCCAGTTTGCGCGCGCGCGGGAGAAGCTCATCGGCCGTAGTAGTCATCATGCGCAGCGTGGGGATGCGAGTTCTAGCCAGTGTGGGTTCAAGGTAAAGGCGCAAAGTCGCTTCCAGCGCGGCCAAATTTAATTTATCCATGCGCAGGGCGCGGAGTAGGGGATTTTTTGCGATTTGCTCGATGTACTTCAGTTTACCCGCGATAATCCCGGCTTGAGGGCCTCCCAGAACCTTGTCGCCGCTGAAGGTGACAATGTCCGCTCCATCGGCGATAACTTTGGCGACAGCCGGTTCGGCACCAAGGTGGGGGAAGCCTTGGGCCGCTAAATCAACAAGCACTCCGCTGCCTAAATCTTCAATGAAAGGCAGGCTGGCGGAGTTGGCCAGCGCGGCGAGTTCAGCCCTGCCGGCTTCCTGGGTAAAGCCGATAATACGGTAATTGGAAGTATGCACTTTCAAAATTGCGCCGGTATGCTCCGAAAGCGCGAGCCGAAAATCGGAAAGATGCGTACGGTTGGTTGTGCCTACTTCCCGGAGCAGGCAGCCGCTTTTTTTTATTACATCGGGGATGCGAAAGTTTCCGCCTATCTCTACCAGTTCCCCCCGAGAGACAATTACTTCGCGATCCCTGCATAAGGTGTCCAGCACCAGCAGCACCGCCGCAGCATTGTTGTTTACCGCCAAGGCGGCCTGCGCGCCGGTCATCCGGCATATCAGAGACGCCACATGGCTGTGCCTGCTGCCGCGCGTTCCTTTTTGCAGATCAAATTCCAGGTTGGACGGGTAGCGGGCCGCTTCGGCCACAGCTGTCACGGCCTCTTCCGCCAGTCGGCTGCGTCCCAGATTGGTATGGATGATAATACCGGTGGCGTTCAAAACGCGGCGCAGGCTTGGACTGGTCCGCCGTATCGCATATTCGACCAGGTCCGGCAGCAGGGCCGGAAGCGACAGAAGGCTTGAATCTGTAATTTCCCCTTCTCTTATCGCAATCCGGCAATTATCCAAAAAATTTTCCACACTTTCACGCAAGAGGGTACGCGGTACATCGGCCAGCGAAGAGAGGCAAGGCGCCGCCCAAGGTTCGTCGGCATGGTATCCGGCGTTGGTGATGCAGTTAAGCAAAACACTCATGGACGGCAGGGCGCGATACAAAAGATTTTGATTTTCAGGCATATAACACTCCTCAAAATAGACCAAGAATCTGTCCATAAATAATTTTTATGGATAATTCCTGAATGGACAAGCGCTGCGGTTCGGTGTCTCTTGACTTTTCCGACCTGTAAGGATAAAAGAAAAAGAGTATTTAGGGAAGCGTTTCGTCACCGGTGTGGCGCCTGGTCTTCAAAACCAGTGGACGGCAGCAATGCCGTTGGTAGGTTCGACCCCTACACGCTTCCGCCAAATATTTTTTGGACTGGTTGGCACCTGCTTCCTGTTTTCGCCGCAATATCTTGTGGCGGAGTCTTTTTGTACCCGCTTTATTTACGCGCCGCGAACCTGCCTGCGGACGCGGAGGAGAGAAAATGGCTGTCGTCATGGGAACCGCTGGACATATTGACCATGGCAAAACTTCGCTTATTGAAGCTCTGACAGGTACAAACTGCGATCAATTGGACGAGGAAAAACGGCGGGGCATTACCATAACACTCGGTTTTGCCCAGCTGAAACTGCCCGGCGGGCGGTTTCTGTCCGTCGTGGATGTGCCCGGACATGAAAAATTTGTTCGTACTATGGTTTCCGGAGCGACAGGGGTGGATTTTGTACTTCTTGTCATAGCTGCGGATGAAGGAGTGATGCCGCAAACCCGTGAACACTTGGAGATATGTCTTCTGCTGGGTATTCGTACCGTGGTGGTAGCCATGACGAAAATAGACGCGGCGGATGCGGACATGATCGAACTGGCCAAGGCGGATATAACTTCTTTTCTTGAAGAAAATGGACTTAAGGATGCGCCGGTCATCCCTGTGTCATCTCATACAAGGGAAGGACTGGATGTTCTCCTCGGCGCGCTGGCGGAAATTGAGGCAACTCTTGCCCCCGTGCGTTTGCAAAGCCTTTTTCGTTTGCCTGTGGATCGCGTTTTCACCATGCGCGGAAGCGGCACCGTGGTTACCGGTACGCTCATTGGCGGTTCTGTGAGCGTGGGGGATATGGCGCAGCTTTATCCTGACGGTCGCACAAGCAAGGTGCGCAATCTGCATTGCCACGGCGAACAGACAAAAACCGCCCTAGCCGGTCGCCGTGTCGCCATGAATCTTCCAGACCTGGCGGTGGAAGACATTCGCAAAGGCGATGTGGTCAGCTATCCGGAAGCTCTTTTCCCTTCAATGCGGTGGATAATTTACCTTACTTGTCTTAGTTCCGCCCCAAGAGCGTTGCGCCATCGGGCGGAATGTCATTTTCATCACGGAGCGCGGGAAATGCAAGTCAGGTTGTATCTTGCCGACCGCGACAGGCTTCAGCCGGGGGAAAGTTGTTTATGCGAGGTTCGCTTCACCGAACCGGCTGTGGCGGTTTTCGGGGATCGTTGCGTGCTGCGCTCTTTTTCTCCGCTGCGCACAGTGGCCGGAGGGGTGGTACTCAATTCCTGCGGCGTGGATATGCGCCGCAGGAGTCTGGGGTTTGCCGAGCGCTGCCGTATGCTGGCTTGCATCAACCCCGATGCTCCCATCCGCGCTTTGGAAGAAGAGCGTATTGTCAACCAACTCGCCGGCACAATAGGGGCGGATCAGGGACTTTCTTTTGAAAAATTGCGTGTTTTGACAAATCTGGACTCCTCCGCCCTGGAAAAGCATTTGTCAGTGCTTTCCTCCAAAAGGCAGGTTGCTTGTTTTGACAAGGCCTTACGCCTTTATATAGCGGACAAACCCTTGGATTCTCTGGTCTCTTCTTGCGCGGCCGCCGTCGCGGATTTTCATAAACGTCATAATACTCTGCAGGGCATCAGGCGTAGCGAGCTTCTTTCCGGCTGGGGTAAGGGCGTATCTCCCAAACTGGTCAACTTTGTTATAGAGCGCATGCTGCAGCAAGGCGGTCTTGTCGCGGAGAACGATCTGCTGCGTTTGCCCGATCATACCGCGTCCTTCAGCGTCAAAGATGCGCAGCTGAGCGAATCCCTGCTCAATGCTTACAAAGAAAGCGGGCTTACCCCGCCCAATATGGAAGTTTTACTTGCGAAATTGGGAGTTGACAAAAAACGGGCGCTTGCTGTTTACGCTGCGTTGCGCGCAGCCGGGCGGCTTGTGCGTGTGAGCGAAGACCTCTGGTACGCCGCCGAACATTTGAAAACCATAGAAACAACCATATTGCGCTGGTTTGACGACCATGAATTTCTGAACATAGCTGACATCAAGGCTGTTTTCGGGTTTACCCGCAAACATATGGTGCCTCTTCTGGAATATTTTGATGCGCAAAAACTGACCATTCGCGTGGGCGACGCCCGCATTCTGCGGAAGAAATGAATGCGCAGCGCTCAGGGGAGGATGGTCAGGCGAGGTTGATCTAAATGTGGCGGAGCCACTTCGCCGATGATGGACGCAAGTTCTCCGCCGTCTGTGAGCAAGGTCAGCGCTGTGTGTATTTTATCGGGGGGCACGGCGAGGATCATTCCCCCGGAGGTTTGGGCATCGAAAATAATATCTGGTAAAAACGGCTTAACGCCGGGAACCGCTCTGAAATGGGACTGACGATAACGCCGGTTCGCGTGGCTGCCGCCGGGCAAAAAGCCTTGAGCCGCCAATTCCAAAACCTGGGGCAGCAGGGCAATCTGTCCGGCATGGATTGACGCGGCGAGATCCGATGCCTCCAGCATTTCCAGCAGATGGCCGCCCAGGCCGAATCCGGTGATGTCGGTGGCGGCTTTTAGTCCGAGCTTTTGGATGACGCTCCCCGGAACGGCGTTGAGACGGGAGGCGCTGCGGTAAATGATATCTTCCATATCTTCATGCCCGGGGCACTCCCCTTTGATGGCCGTCGCCAAAATGCCGGTTCCCAGCTCCTTGGTGACCACAAGCAGATCGCCGGGACGCAAAGACGCGTTGCTCGCAAAAGATGTCGGGTCAACAAATCCGGTTACAGAAAGCCCGAATTTTATCTCCGCATCTTCCACGCTGTGGCCGCCGGCCATGGCGGCACCGGCCTCGGCCACTTTGTCGGCACCGCCCGCCAGAATGGCGGAAAGCACGGAAGAATCCAGACAATTGGAGGGAAAGCAGACAATATTCATAGCGCACCACGGCTCACCGCCCATGGCATATACATCTGATAAAGAATTGGCAGCGGCGATCTGCCCGAACTTATAGGGATCATTGACGACGGGAGTGAAAAAATCCAGCGTTTGCACCAACGCTTTGCCCTGGGGGATCAGTAAGACCGCAGCGTCTTCATTCCGGCCACTGGACGTAAGTAAGCGTCCCGCCCAAGGGTCGGCAGGCAGATTCTTCAAAACACGCTCCAGAGACCCTGGAGCCATTTTAGCCGCTCAACCGCCGGCTTTTGCTATGTCTATCAATCTCCGTTTTTCCATAAACAACATTACCTCGGTAAAATACGTTTTGTTTCGAGGTGATGAGCATACATTCTTTTTTTTCTCTTCTCAAGAGAAGGCGCGCTTCTCACAGGGCGGACGCAAAAAGTATCTATATAGTTTAGAGCAATTTCAAAGCAAAATTGCTCTAAATGAAATAAATGATTCCGATCAGGGCCACAGTGGATGTGGTCAGCAGATAGGGCAGGGCCATTTTGACCATTTCCATGTAAGACAGGCCGATGACGGAAGATATGGAAGAAGTCAGCAGGAAGAGAAAGGCGGCCTGTCCGTTGGGCGTGGCCATGGCCGGAAAGTTGGTGGCCATATTCACCACAATGGCCAACTTTTCAAACCAGGCCCGGTCAAAAACTTGGGCCTCAAAGGCTTTTTCCACTTCATTGATGAACACTGTGGCCACGAACACGCTGTCGCTCATGGTAGAAAGCACGGCGTTGGTAAAGAAAAAGGCCACCAGTTGAGGCACGCCCTGAATTTGCAGCACCATGGCCACCATGGGTTCAAACAGATTCTGCTGGTGAATCATGGCCACAATGGCGAAAAACACCACCAGCAGGGCGGTAAAAGGCATGGCTTCGGTAAAGGCTTCGCCGAACTTGTGTTCTTCAATCACGCCGGTCAGGGCGGTGAGCAGCACCATTACCGAAAGGCCGATGAAGCCCACCGGGGCGAGGTGAAGGGCCAAGGCCAGAATCAAGTAAAGGCCGATCGCGCAGTAGATGATCATGCGCACCCAGGCTTTTACATCCATGAGTTCGCGCTGTTTGTCCGCCTTGGCCTGCAACAGAGCGCGCACTTCTTCCGGCAGCATGCGCCCGTAGCCCATGATTTTGGTCCATTCCAGAAAAAGACAGGTAAGATAGCCCACCAAAAGAGCGGGTATGGTGATCACCGAACAGATGAGAAAATACTGGACAAAGTTCCAGTCCATAACATGGGCTATATAAATGTTCTGCGGCTCGCCCACCAGGGTGAGGGTGCCGCCCAGCACCGCGCCGGTAACGCTGTGCATCATGATGTCGCGTAAAAAAGCTTTGAATTCTGCTCCTTCCTGCTTTCTGCGCTCCCTCTCCTCCAGGCTGAGGCTTTGGATAAAGTCGAAATAGACCATATAGAAGCTGGAGGCCACGGTGATAATCACCGCCACCATGGTCAGGGTATCCAGAAAAGAAGAAAGGATGGAGCAGAGCATGCAAAAGATTATGGCTAGGGCCATCTTGGAGCGCACCTTCAGCAGCAGGCTGGTAAAGGCAAAGCGCAGCCCTTCTTTCATGAAGTGGATGCCGGCCACCATGAACATGAGCATGAGCAGCACTTCCAGATTGCTTTCCACCTCGTGCAGGGTGGCCTCGGGCGTGCCCAAGCCCAAAATCATGGCTTCCACGGCGATGAGTCCGCCGGCGGCCAGAGGGTGGCACTTCAGGGCCATGGCCAGGGTGAAGATAAACTCCAGAATGATCAGCCAGCCAGTGATAAAAGGGCCTAAAACGAACAGAAAGAGCGGGTTCAGGAGCAAAAAGGCGGCAATGGTCCACTTGTACCAGGACGGGGCGCTGCCCAAAAAATTAAAGACAAAGGCCGCCCGATAGCTCATTGCGTCCGCCATATTATTCGTCCTCCTCCGCGCCTGTGTCTTCCTGCGCTTCCGCCCGGCCGCGCCGCGCCGCTTCCTCCTGGGCCGCCTTTTTGCCCAGCAGTTGAAAACGCACCACATCCACGCAGAAAGCTATGCCCACTCCCGGCTGGTTCAGGCAGGGAACCTCCTGGATCGCCTTGAGGATACCCTTGGCCTTGTTTTTTGGCACGACAATCACAATAAATTCCTTTTCCGGCACAATGGTTATGCCGAAAAATTTGACGTCTTCCGCCCGTCCCGTGCCCTTGGCGTTAAGAATGGTGCCGCCGGTGGCCCCCGCTTTGCGGGCCGCCTCCATAATTTCATCGGCAAAGCCGGTGTTGACGATGATCGAAATAAGCTCATGCCTGGCCTGGCTCATAACTTTTCCTTCCGCTTGCGTATTGGAGACAAAAATATCCGTCCCAGCCCCCGTGTTTTCTCCTTCCGGCACGGGAACCCGGCGCAAAATGCCCCGCGCGTTCATGTGCAGGGCTACACCTTCCGAGATTGCGCGCAGTTCTTCATCCTGGCCAAGAGATGAAAAAATCTGTTCCAGAATTTCCGCATCCACCAGGGTAAAGACCATCTCCACAGCCCTGGAGTCCAGCCCGAACAACCTGGCCAGCTTGTTGTTCACCGTGTTCCGCCCTGACACGATGGTGCCGCCGCGCCCGCCGCAGGCTTTGATCACCTGCATCACCCGCTCCCCGCCGGAGCGGGGGACGATGGACAGCACCAGCTCCCCCGGCAGGTAGGCGTTGGCAAAACTCACTTCATTCATCATGGATCACCCCTCGTTTTTCTCCTCCACCCGCGCCCGCCGCCGGCGTTCAAACATGATGCCCAGAATCTGGATGAAAATAAGCGGCATCAGCGCCAGGAGCGCCATAAGGCCAAAGGCGGAGACAGCGTCGGCCCCCAGGGCCTCCGCCGCGCCGGAGGCGAAAAGGAGCATGAAGCTGCAGGTGAAAGGCCCGGCCAGCGCCCCGCCGGAATCAACGGCCAGGGCCGTGAACATTTTGGGGCAGGCCCAAGCCAGGGCCAGGGCCAGGGCGTAGCCGGGCAGCAAAATATGCCACAGGCTGATCCTCTGATAGACGCAGAGCAGGGTCAAGACTGTGGCGCAGGCCGCGCTCAGCCCCAAAACTGCCCGCAAATGCCCCCGGTGGATTTGCCCGCCGGAAACTTCATCCGCCATGCTCCGGAACACCAGCACAGTGGGTTCGGCCAAGGATGCCAGCACACCCAGAAGCGCGGCCAGAACAAAAATCAACCCGGCACCGCCTCCTCCGGCCAGTCCTGCGCCCAAGGCGGCTCCGGCGTGCGACGCCCCAAGGCGCAGGCCCAGGAAAAATAAGAACAAGCCCGCAAAAGCGTAAAACAGCCCCTTGGTCAGGCGGATCACCTGCAAACGGGAAAGCTCGAAAAGGGCGCTTCCAAAAAGCATGAGCAGGGCCAGCAAGGGCAGCAGGGACAGCCCGGCCTCCCGGAAAGCATCGGGGATCATGCGCACAAAATGCGCGGACAGCGCCGCCGCCCTCTCTTCGCCCAACAGGGGAGGGCGCGCTTCCGGAAAGCTGGAAGCTACCAAACTTATAGCCATAATCGAGCCTATGACCGAAAGCCCCACCAGGCCGAAACTATCTTCTCCCGCCTTGCTCCCCCCCCGCACCGCGGCCATGCCGATGCCCAGGGCCATAACAAAGGGCACGGCCACCGGTCCTGCCGCCGCCGCGCCCGCGCCCAGGGGCAGGCCGGGAAAATGCGGACTGCACAGGGCCACCAAGCCCAGGGCAGGCACATAGGCCGCAAGCAGAACCAGACGCAAAGAAACCTGCAGCACGATGCGCGCCGCCGCCCCGGCCGCGAACAGCCCGGCCCCGAGACCTATGGTCACGGCCGGCGGCAGGCCGTGCGCCCCTCCGTATTCCATCCAGTCCGTTACCAAGTTCGTGTTCGGTTCGGCCAGGGTGATGAAAAACACCGCCGCCAGGCACAGTCCGAAGAGCAGGGGCAGATTGCGCCGCAGGGCCAGATCCGAGCCGACCTTGCGCCCTATGGGCATAATGCCCAGATCCGCGCCTGAAATAAACAGGGCCAGACCCAGGCCGAGCAGACCCATGCCCGCCCAGAAAGCCCCCAAACCTCCGGGCAGAGGGGCCACTAAAAAATGCAGGACGGAAACCAGCAAAGCAAAAGGCAGGGCCGCCAAAGCGCAGCTTTTAAACCTGTCGGCAAAATACATGGCACTCCATACCCTCCAAAGAATTACGGCACATGCCGTATCCTGCTGTTGAATACTCCTTTGCCCGCCTCGCGGCAAGGACTTTCTACCCCGCCAGCAACCGGTGCCCCTTGTTAACAGGGTATATTGACACACATATTTTAACGCGGTATGCTTCTGGCGATCAAGGGCGATTCGCCCTATTTTTACGCTATGGAACACACCTTTATATTTTAACGAGGAGGAACCTCCCCATGCGCAACCGTCTTATCGCCCTGGCCCTGGGGGCCTGCATTTTTCTCGGTCTGTACGGGCAGGCTGCGGCCGCCGGACAAAAGATCATCATCTATACCTCCATGAAAGAGTCGCTCATCGGTGGCATTGTGGACGGCTTTAAAAAGAAAAACCCCGGGATTGCCGTGGATTATCAATCCGCCGGGGCGGGCAAGCTCATGGCCAAAATAGCCGCCGAGCGCGAAAGCGGCAAAATTCTGGCCGATATTATCTGGACCAGTGAAGTGCCGGATTTTTACAACATGAAAAAAGAGGGCCTGCTGGCAAGCTACACATCTCCTGTCTTTAAAGAGGTCCTCAACCCCTTTGACGACTTTGACGGCCACTTCACTGCGGCTCGTCTGGGTACCTTGGGCATAGCCATCAACACCAAATTGGTCAAGACCCCGCCCGCCCAATGGGCCGACCTGTTCAAGCCTGAATACAAAGGGGCCTTCGGTGTGGCCGACCCGGCCCTTTCCGGCACGGCCTACATGAGCGTGGCTTTGCTGGAAAAACAGTTCGGCTGGGGCTTCTTTGAAAAGCTACGCGACAACAAGGCGCGCATCGGTAAAGGTTCCGGGCAGGTGGTGGACGACACCGCTTCCGGCGAACTGTCCGCCAGCCTGGCCGTGGATTACATTACCAACGACAAAATCTCCAAAGGCGCGCCCCTGGCCCTGATTTACCCGCCGGAGCTGCTGCTCGCCCCCAGTCCCGTGGCTATATTCAAGAGCAGTTCCAACCTGGACGCGGCCAAGCTGTTTGTGGATTACCTTCTCTCCAAAGAGGCCCAGACCCTGATCGCGGCTGAAGGCACCCTTTCGGTGCGCACGGACGTGCAGAACAAGCCCGAACACAAACTGCCCCCGGCGGCGGACGCCCTTAAGCGGGCCATCAAGATTGACTATTTGCAAATGATGGCTTCCAAAGAAACCCTGATCAAAAAATTCACGGATACCCTGACCAAATGACGCCCTGCGCCCCGCGCCGCCCTCAGGGCGGCGCGGGGCGGGCGCGCACGAGACACTATGGCCACCATTGACATACAAGGCGTAAGCAAAGGCTACGGAAGCCGCCGGGTACATGCGGACCTGAACCTTTCCGTACAGCATGGTGAGTGCTTCACCCTGCTGGGACCCTCCGGCTGCGGCAAGACTGTACTGCTGCGCCTCGTCGCCGGCTTTGAGCAGCCGGAATCGGGGAGCATCCGCATCAACGGCTCCCCTGTGTCCGACCCCGCCGCCGGCATCAATATCCCCCCTGACCAACGCGATCTGGGCGTGGTTTTTCAAGATTACGCCGTCTGGCCGCACATGACTGTGCTGGAAAATGTGGCCTACCCCCTGAAGTTGGCCAAAAAACAGCGCCGAGAGATGGAAGAGCGCGCCCTGGAGGCTGTGGCCATGGTGGGCATGAAGGGACTGGAAAAACGTCTGCCTTCGGAACTTTCCGGCGGGCAGCAACAGCGCGTGGCCTTGGCCCGGGCCTTGGTGGCCGGGCCTTCTCTGATGCTGTTGGACGAGCCCCTGACCAACCTGGACGCCAACCTGCGCGAGGAAATGCGCTTTGAAATCAAAGAATTACAGCGCAAACTAGGCATTACGGTCTTTTATGTTACCCATGATCAGGAGATCGCCCTGGCCATCTCCGACCGCCTGGCCATTATGGACGGGCAGGGCCGTGTACGCCAGATTGGCTCGCCCCAGGATATTTTTGAGCGTCCGGCGGATGTGTTTGTCTTTAATTTTATGGGTATAGCCAATTTCATACCCGTGCGCCGCGTGGGGGATGACTGGCTGGTGGGGCAGGGCGACCAGCGCGTGCCTGTGGGCAGACCCGATGGCGCGGGCGAGCTTTACACGGTGGGGTGCCGTCCCTCGGACGTGCGCATTGCCGCCTCCGGGCCGGGACTGCGCGGGGTGGTGCGCCGGGCCAGTTTTTTGGGGGCCATGATGGATTATCAGGTGGAGGTGGATGGCGTCATCATGCGTGTGGCCCTGGAAACGCACGAAGCCATTGCCGGCGGCCTGATGTTCAAGGCGGGCGACCCCTGCGCGCTCAATTTTCACGATCTTTTATGGTTTGACTCCGTAAGCGCGGAAGATACGGGGGGGGCATGAACAACACGGCGCGTAAAGGCGGTGTGGGCGCGGCCCAGATCATCCTGGGCCTGTCCATAGCCATTCTGGTCATTGTGGTGGCGGTGCCGGTACTGCTCATCTTTGTAAACGCCTTCTGGGTGGACGGTGCCCTGAACGTCAAGGATGTGATCCGCATTATCCGCGAAAAAGACACCTACCAGGCCCTGGTCAACTCTTTGATCATCGCCGCCGGCACCACCACAGGCAGCACCATTGTGGGCACTTTTTTCGCCTGGCTGGTAACGCGCACCGATCTGCCTTACAAGCGCTTCATGAAAGCCATGTTTCTGGTGCCCTTCATGCTGCCTTCTTTCATCGGCGCCCTGGCCTGGAAGATGCTGCTCTCGCCCAGGGCGGGCTTCATCAACCGTTTCTGGATGGGCACCCTGGGCTTTGAGGAGCCGCTGTTCAATATTTACAGCTATGCGGGCATTGTACTGGTGGAGATCATGTATCTCTTCCCCTTTGTCTTCATTCAGGTCTGCGGCGCTCTGGAACGCATGGACCCCACCCTGGAGGAATCCGCCCGCATCTCCGGGGCCGGACTTTTCACCATCACCAGAAAAATCACCATACCCCTGGCCCTGCCCAGCATCCTTTCCGGCGCGTTGCTGATCATGCTCTACTCCATGGCCCACTTCGGCACGGTGGCCGTGTTGGGCATTGAAAACGGCATTTTCAACATCCCCACGCTCATTTATCAGCGCATCCATCAAAGCGCGGGCAGCTTCGCCTCCATCCGTACAGGCACGGTGCTGGCTTCCATCCTGGTCATGGCCGCAGCCCTGATCATCTGGCTGCAAGGCAAAGCCTTAAGCCGCGGCCGCTACCAGATCATCGCGGGCAAAAGCTTTCGCCCCATGGAACTGAAGCTGCGCGCCCTGCGCCTGCCCCTGCTCATACTGTGCCTGGTTTATATCGCCTTCACCATTGTGCTGCCCACAGTGGTCATTTTTTTGGTGGGCGGGCTTAAAACTTACGGCCTGCCTTTTACCTGGGAAAACCTCTCCCTGGACAACTACAAATTCATTCTCTTCGACTACCAGGTAACCAGAGACGCCATATGGAACAGCCTCAGCCTGGGGCTGGGGGCCGCGCTGATCACCATGTTCGCCGGGGTGATGATCTCTTACGTCATCGTTAAAATGAAGGTGCGCGGCAAGGGCGTTTTGGAGTTTCTGGGCATGCTGCCCTTTTCCGTGCCCGGTTCGGTCATCGCCCTGGGGGTCATCCTGGCCTGGAGCGGCCGCTACGGGCCGAACCTGTACAATACGGTCTGGATTATCCTGGTGGCCTACATTGCGCGCTATATGGCCTTTTCGCTTAAAGCCAACTCCGCCGCCCTGGAACAGGTACACGACTCGCTGGTGGAGGCGGCCAGGGCTTGCGGGGCCAGCATGTGGCAGGCCCTGAAGGATATCGTCCTGCCCCTGGTGCGTCCGGGTATGCTGGCGGCCTTTTTTCTCATCTTTCTGCCCTCGCTGCGTGAACTCACCGTATCCATCATGCTTTACTCCCCCACCACCCGCACCATCGGCGTGGCCATCTACACCCTGAACGAAGACGGAGAAACCGTCCGCTCCGCCGCCCTGGCCGGTATCGCCCTCTTTCTGATCATCACGGGCCAGACCTTAATAAACCGTTTCGCCAAGGGCAGGAGCGCCTGAGAAAACGCCATGCCGTACATCCGTCTTGTGAACGTGACCAAGCGCTTCGGCCAGGTAACCGCCGTCAACGAACTGAACCTGGAAATAGAAAAAGGGGAGTGTTTTTCCATGCTCGGTCCCTCCGGCTGCGGCAAAACCACCACCCTGCGCATGCTGGCCGGCTTTGAAGACCTGAGCGACGGTGAAATCCATGTGGGCGGCCGGCTTTTTTCCTCCCCTCGTCAGAATTTTTACCTGCCCCCGGAAAAACGCGACTTCGGCATGGTCTTTCAAGCCTTCGCCGTCTGGCCGCACCTTTCCGTCTATGAAAATGTGGCCTTTCCCCTGCGCATACGCAAACTCCCCAAGGCGGAAATAGAGCGACGCGCCACAGACGCCCTGCGCTCCACCAACCTGCTGGGCGCGGCTGCGGGCAGTCCGGAAAACCTCTCCGGCGGCGGAAAGCAGCGGGTGGCCCTGGCCAGGGCCCTGGCCATAAATCCGGATGTAATGCTGCTGGATGAGCCCCTGTCCAGCCTGGACCCGCACCTGCGCGAAGAAATGCGTTTTGAAATCAAAGAACTGCAGCGCAAATACGGCTTCGCCATTGTCTATGTAACCCATGATCAAGCCGAGGCCATGGCTCTTTCCGACCGCATCATGGTCATGCGCCAGGGAGAGATGCAGCAAATTGACAGCCCCCTTAACGTTTACAACAACCCGGCCAACCGCTTTGTCTTCAGCTTCATCGGCCTGTCCAACTTTCTGCGCGTCTCTCGTACGGACGGTCATGCCGGACTCGGTACCGGTTCCCTGCCCACAGAACTTGCCCCGCCGGAGGGTTTGCCCCCCCATTCCGGCCTTACCCTGGCCAGCCGGCCTTCAGAAATAGATTTTCTCGCGCAGGGCGGGCTGCGCGGCAAGGTCAGCCGCAAATCTTTTCTGGGCGAAATTGTGGACTACCACCTGCGCCTGGAAGACGGACAAAGCCTGCGCGTACAGAAAAACCGCCGCCTGCCCGGACCGGAAGAGGGAGAAAGCTGCGGACTGCTCCTGCGCAGGCCCTTCTGGTACACGGATGAAAACTAGAATTAGACCCGTAGCCTTATCACCCATATGGCTTTTGGCCTGTCTGCTCCTGGCGTCCTGCGACAGCTACGGCCCGTCTTCTTCGCCGGATAGACCGGGAGGAAGCTCCTCCTGGGGGTTTGGGCGCAAGGCTGTTCTGGAAGACGCGGAGCGTGCGCTCATTGACGGCGATATGCCCCGGGCCGAAAAATCGGCCATGGAATTTACCAACCGCGTGGACGTGGACCGCGCCCAACTGGGCCGGGGATGGAGGGTGCTGGCCCTGGCGGCCCTGGAAAACCGCAATGCCTTTCTTTCACTCAACGCCCTGGAACGCTGGCGGCAAAGCCTTAACCTGCGCCAGCTGCCCGAAGAATGGCTGGAAACCTGGAATGGAGCCATGCTGCTCCTGCCCCCGGCAGAGGCGGCGCGACGGGCGGAAGCCATAAGCGCGCAAAAAACGGGGCAGCCGGAAGACCTGACCCGCGAAGCCAGGCTATTTTT
>JAITGZ010000105.1 GCA_031280335.1 Deltaproteobacteria bacterium
CTCCATACTGATAAACCACTGGGTGGTCGCCCGGAAAAAAACCGGTTTTTTACAGCGCCAGCAATGCGGATAGGCATGGGATATTTCGTCTCTGGACAGGAGGGATCCGCTTTCGGCAAGCTTTTCCATGACTTTCGGATTGGCCTCAAAAACATTCAGACCGCCGAAAAAAGGCACGGAATCATAAAAGCGTCCGGCCTCGTCCACGGGCGAGAGTATCTCCAGCCCGTATTTCATACCCGCTTCGTAATCCTCTCGCCCGTGTCCGGGCGCGGTGTGTACCGCCCCGGTGCCCGCCTCCAGGGTAACATGCCCGCCCAGAATAATGGGCGATTCGCGTTCATAAAAAGGATGACGCGCCCGCAGCCCTTCAAGTACCGCGCCCTTGACCACGGCCAAGGGGCGAGGGGCATCCCAGCCCAAAAGGCGGGCGCTGCTGTCCAGCAGGCTCATGGCAAGCAGGTATTGCTCATCCCCCACCTGCGCCAGAACATAGTCAAACTCCGGGTGCAGGGCTATGGCCACGTTGTCCGGAATAGTCCAGGGAGTGGTGGTCCAGATGACCACCCAGGCATTGTCCGGATCAGCCTGGGGAACGCGTTTGCGCAGTTCCGGATCGTTCAGCGCGAAACGCACATGGATGGAGGGTGAAACATGGTCGCCGTACTCCACTTCGGCCTCGGCCAGGGCGGTATGGCAGGAAGCGCACCAATGAATGGCTTTTTTGCTGCGCTGCACCGACCCCCGGCGCATAAAACCGGCCAGTTCACGGGCCGTGGCCGCCTCGTAGGCCGGATGCATGGAAAGATAAGGGTCTTCCCATGTGCCGAACACGCCCAGACGCCTGAACTCGCCGCGCTGCACCGCGATCCATTTTTCCGCATACTGCCGGCAGATTTTACGCACCACATTGGGAGGCAGGTCTTTTTTGCCGGCGGCAAGCTCCTGTTCCACCTTGTGTTCAATGGGCAGGCCGTGGCAATCCCAGCCGGGCACATAGGGGGCGGCAAAGCCGTCCAAATTGCGCGACTTGACGATGATATCCTTGAGTATCTTGTTCAAGGCCGTGCCCAGATGGATGTTGCCGTTGGCATAAGGGGGGCCGTCGTGCAGCACGTAGCGGCCTTTTTGCCCGCCGGCCTTGAGCATGGCATCGTAAGCGCCGCATTCTTCCCATAATTTCAGGATCTCCGGCTCACGCTGGGTCAGGTTGGCCTTCATGGGGAAAGAAGTCTGGGGGAGATTCAGCGTGTTTTTATAGTCGCTCATGGTCTTTTCCTGGAATGCGTGATTTACTCCGGCATATGACCGGGCAATGATGTCTTTTGGGGTAAGCGAGCCTTTAAGTCAAGCGAAGTTGGAATCTGAAGGCTAAAATGCCCTGGTGGATTTACTTAAAAAGACATTGCGCGCGGCCAGCACCTTGGGCAGATATTCCCTGTTTTCCCGCTGCGGCAGTTCTTTGACCAAACGCTCATACAGTTCTTGCGGGGCCAAACTGTTTATTTTTTTAAAAGCCAGATTGCGGTTGGGGCTGAAGACGCGGAGCAGAGGTGAGGGGCCGCTGTTGTAGGCCGCGATCACGCACATTTCACGCGAGACGGGATTTTGGATTTTTTTGAAATAGCGTTTATTGAGCAGATGCAGATAAACAATGCCGTACTGAATATTTTTTTCCGGACTGAACAAAAGTTCACCCTGGGGGATATCATTTTCGCCCGTCAAGTAGGCGTGCGCGTCTTCACCGGCGGTATGCGGCACGATCTGCATAAGCCCCAGGGCGTTGGCGTCGCTTACCGCCAAAGGATTGAAACCGCTTTCCACCCTCATAATGGCGTAAATCAGACTGGGGGATAGGGAATAGCGCCGGGCAAAGTATTCCACATGCCTGTTGTAGCTTTTGGCGGTGTTCCGGCCGGAATCAATCCGCATATTATGCCGGTTGACGGATGCTCCGCCTGTGCCGCGCTTCGCCTCTCCCAACAACGCGCCATAGGCGTCCAAGCTGAATTTATCCTGAAATATGGCGGACAAGGCAGTGGGTGCCTGACTGCGCGCGCCCCGATGCGTTGAAAATTCAAGCCGACGCGATTCCGGGGCCTGCCATTCCCCCAGGGCGCTGCGCCAGACCAGCTGATTCCGGTTTATACCCAGCAGACCGCCGGAACTGAACCAGGATTCCGCGCTTTGTTCAGGGGGAGGAAAAGACGCCAGGCTCAGGGAGAATGGGGGCAGCGTGTTACGCACATGCCAGCCGAATTTTCCTTCGGCGATGGCAGGCACCGGATGCTTTTCGCCTTCCGTTTTTTCCCTCAAAGGCGATGCCGCGCCGCGCTGAAATACATCTGCCCCCTCCAGGCCGCTCCGCATATAAAAACCATGATGAACGCCCGGAGGAAGCGCGCTGATGAAACCGAAGCTCATTAAGGCGCATAGACAAAAAAACGGCAATCCGAAGCGCCGGGCCGTCAAAGCAGCAAGGCGCACAGCTCTGCCGGCGGGCCTTGGCATCACGCATCTCACGATCCGGCGCCAAAGGCCGTTCAGTTTTTCATGTCCACAGACGCACACCCCGGAGCGCCCGGCAGCAAACAATGCTCCCAACGCGGTTTGGCATGTTATGGATTTAATCCGCATCCCCAAGCCTGTCCGGCGGGGAGAGGCACCATTGTGCGGCACCGTGGCGTCAATTCTCCGAAAAAACTTCATATACCGCTTATCGGCCCGCGTAGATCATTGCTTGAGAGTAAACCAGCTTAAATACGGAGTTTTCCGGGACGAAAAATTACTTGCCTTTGGAAGCGCGTTTGGACGCCTTAAGGGGGTTGACCTTGGCCTGGGCCTTAACTTCTTTTTTAGCATGGGTGGCAAAGTTGCAGCGGCCTAGGCTCCATTTGCCCGCAGGCACAGGATAGCTCGTGCAGTATTCTTTTTCTTGAAAACTGCGCACACGATCACATCCCTGGCATTTATCAATGATCGGCCGGCAGAGTACACCATTGTACAACATGCCTTCGTCGGCCGGGGCGGCCCCTTCAAAATAGTTCTTAGCGTTTTCAGCCACAATACACTCCTGTAACATCGTTTGAAGGTGAGGTTTAAACGGAAAGCATATGTATGTCAAATCCGGACGATGTCAACCGGGAAAACATCTCGGCCAGGCAAACCCTCAATATAATTACTTCAAAAACAGCGCGGCATGGGCAAACCCCTGTTTCAGTCTTGAGTGGGGGCTGCGTCCCCGCTCAAGGAGTGAACTCATTTCACCGGTCGGGTGGGGAGCCGGCACGGCGGGCTTGGCCGAAGGCCGGAGCGAGCCTGGTCCCGCCCGGCGAAGCGATGGTTTAGAACCTCCCGGATGGGGCGGCAATAGCCCCATGTATAATCTCAAAGTTAATTGCTCTAAAATGACTTTAAGGCGTTGAGGAGTGCAGCAGTTTTTCCCAATAATCAGAGTACAGGCGCATGGCCGCGCCCACATCAAGCACGGCATCGCTGCCGGCCAGGTCCGCCTCGGTGGGCATGAAAACCCTGTTGCCGGTTAATTCTTCAGGCAGCAGGGCCAGGGCCTCGGTGTTGGGGGTGGAGTACATGTATTCCTGCACACATTTAGCCGCCACATCAGGCCGCAGCATGTAGTTGATAAAGGTGTAGGCGTTATCCGGATTAGGGGCACCTTTCAACAACACAAAATTATCCACCCAAATCAAGGTGCCTTCTTTGGGCCAGACAAACTTTATTTCAGGCTTTTCTTCCATAATGACCAGGGCATCACCGTTCCAGGCCATGCCGATATGGACTTCGTCACCGCTGAAAGGCTGTTTTACCTGGGTGGTAAAGACGCGCGTCCTGGGTTTGAGCTTGGCCAGCCAAATTTGGGCCTGCCGCAGATCCTCTTCTTCCATCGTATTAGGTGAAAGTCCCTGTATTTTGAGGGCCACGCCAAAGAGATCACGCACGTCGTCAGAGAGGAGCAGTTTGCCCGCGTATTTGGGATTATCCAAATCAGCCCACGAAGATATCTCCTCGTCTATATAATCGGTATTAACAAGTATGCCCAGCGCGCCCCACATATAGGGCACACTATAGCGGTTACCCTTGTCGTAATCCTGATCAAGAAATCTCTTGTCTATATATTTTATATTACTGATTGTTGAGAGTTGAAGCTCTTGAATCAGATCTTTCTCTCGGAGCATGCTGATATAATATGTGCTTGGAACAACGATGTCATAGCCGTGACCACCATTTCCAAGTAACTGCAATTTAGAAAACATACTCTCGTTTGATTCATATGTGGAGTAAATTACATTGATTCCTGTTTCTTTGGTAAAGTCATTTAAGACTTCTTGTGGGATGTAATCGCTCCAGTTATATACAACCACTTCATTTTTGAATAGTTTTGCTATTCTTCCATGCAGGTAGACTCCGACTGAACAGAGTGCGACTACCAACAACAGACAGAGCAGCTTCTTCATTTTTATTTGACCTCCAGGTTAAATTTGCGACATAAAACCCCCATTATGATTAAGTATATGTCGGGCTTATTTTTTTGTCAAGCGTACGTCCTACAGTCTATTAAAGCATTTTCAAAGTGAAAATGCTCCAAGTGACAAGTATGACCGCTCCCTCGGTTTGGGCATGATCAAGGAAACGGAAAGACGCGCGCCTGTACCGGTCAAATGTGCCGCCGCGCCGTTTTCCCGCCGCCCGCCCGCGCGTCAGAACAATGGAATACATACGGCGCATGCGGGTTTTTCTTGACAGCGCAAAGGCGATCATGTTCGGATGCCCGAAAGGATTGCATGCCTACGAATCAGGAGGTTCTTCATGCCCCTCACCCTGGCCCAAAAAATCCTGTCTGCGCACAGAGTTACGCCTAAAGACGAGGAAGATGTGCAAGCCGGACGCATTGTCAACTGCCGGGTGGACATAGTCCTGGCCAATGACATCACCGCGCCTCTGGCCATCAAATCTTTTCGAGATATGGGCGCCGGCCGCGTCTTTGACCGCAAGCGGGTCATTTTGGTTATGGATCATTTCACTCCGCAAAAGGACATTGCCTCAGCCGAGCAGGTACTGGTCAGCCGCGCCTTCGCTGAAGAGCAAGGCCTGACGCATTACTACGAAGCCGGGGAGGCGGGGGTGGAACATGCCCTGCTCCCTGAACTGGGCCTGGTCGGGCCGGGTGAACTGGTGGTGGGGGCGGACAGCCATACCTGCACTTACGGCGGCCTGGGAGCCTTCGCCACCGGCATGGGTTCCACGGATATCGCCGCAGCCATGGCTTTGGGCGAAAATTGGTTCAAGGTGCCTGAGAGCATCAGGGTCAATTTTGACGGCGTTTTGCCTCCCCATGTGGGGGGTAAGGATCTGATCCTCTGGATCATAGGCCGCCTGGGCGTGGACGGGGCGCGTTACAAGGCTTTGGAGTTTGGAGGGCCGGTCATAGACACCCTGCCCGTGGAAGAGCGCCTGACCATGGCCAACATGGCCATTGAGGCCGGAGGCAAAGCCGGGCTATTCAGCGCGGATGAGGCAACCCTGCATTTCTGCCGCGATGCCGGACGCCGGGGAGACAGGACTCTTCATCCCGACCCGGGGGCGCAATATGAACAGAGCCTGAGCGCGGATGTTTCTTCTTTTGAACCCTTGGCAGCCTGCCCGCACTCGCCGGAAAACGTCCGGCCCGTTTCCGAACTTAAAGATATACCTTTGAATCAGGTATTCATAGGGTCTTGCACCAACGGGCGCCTGAGCGATCTGCGCGCGGCGGCGCGGGTGCTTAAAGGGCGCAAGGTCAAACGCGGGCTGCGCTGCCTTGTGCTGCCGGCCACTCCCAACGTGTGGCGGGCAGCCTTGCGTGAGGGCCTGCTGGAAGTTTTTTCCGAGGCCGGATGCATTGTGGGGCCTCCCTCCTGCGGCCCCTGCCTGGGCGGGCATCTGGGCATTCTGGCCGCCGGGGAAAAGGCGGCGGCCACTTCCAACCGTAATTTTAAAGGACGTATGGGCAGTCTGGAGGCGGAGGTCTATCTAGTCAACCCCGCAGTGGCCGCAGCCTCGGCCGTGGCCGGGATCATCATCCATCCGGACGGCATTTAGAACGGCTCCACAAAGCCGCACACATGTCCGTCCAAAACCGGATGTACACAGACCACTCGGCGCGGAGCGCCGGAACGAGCCCGGTCTGGCCGGGCAGCGTGATGGTTTAAACACGACAGCCCCGATGAATGTATAATGTCAAAGTTGAATCACTCTAAGGAAACGCTGATTTATTCTCTTGAGGGGGTGCAAAAGGGGCATGTTTGCCCAGACGTTGCTTTACCTCTGCCATCCCTCTGCACAACGGCAAGGCACCCTCAAACGCCCCCGGCAGGGTGCCTTGCCATTATGCCAGGGGGCGGCAAGGATAAGGCTGCGCTTGGGCGAACATGCCCCTTTCTTATTCCCCCCAGCGGGGTTCGGGGCGGAGTCCCGAATTAATCAGTGTTTCCCTAAATATGAATAAATGTCCGAGCGCTTGCGCCGAAAAGGGGAAAAACATGAAATTAAGCGGTAAGGCCCTTTGCCTGGGCGATCATATCGACACTGACGCCATCATCCCGGCCCGCTACCTTGTCAGCGGCGACCCGCGCGAGCTTGGCCCCAAGGTAATGTCCGGGCTGGACCCCCAGTGGGTGAACAAAGTCGTACCAGGCGCGACCATTTTGGTGGCCGGGCGCAACTTCGGCTGCGGGTCTTCACGTGAACACGCTCCGGTGGCTATTGCCGGAGCCGGCATACTGGCGGTGGTCGCACGCAGTTTTGCCCGCATCTTTTACCGCAATGCCTTTAACATGGGTCTTTTGCCGCTGGAGATCGGCGAAGCCGCCTTTACGGCGCGGGAAGGCGATGATCTGGCAATAGACCTGCAAGCCCAACGCCTGATCAACAAAAGCACCGGCCAGATACTGGATTGTCCCGCCCCGCCGCCGACCATGCTGGCCATTCTGGAAGCAGGAGGACTTACTCCTTTTGTTAAAAAATCTCTGTCCAGGCGCTAACACCCACAAGGACATCCTCTATGTTTGATTTTCTGGATCTTTACCCTTGGGCCCTGCCCCTGGTAATTTTTATGGGACGCATTTGTGACGTATCTCTGGGCACCTTGCGTATTGTTTTTGTGTCCAAGGGCGAGAAGCGGCTGGCACCGCTTATCGGCTTTGTGGAGGTTTTTATATGGGTGGTAATAATCGCCCAAATTCTCTCCAGAGCCAACAGCCTGCCCAGCTATCTGGCTTACGCCGCAGGCTATGCCGCCGGAACCTTCATCGGCCTGCATCTGGAAGCGCGTATCGGTCTGGGTTTTGTCAGCATCCGCGTCTTTACCCTGAAAGATGGTCCTGAACTGGTCAAACACCTGCATAGCGGCGGTTTCGGCTCCACCCTGGTACACGGCGCGGGCTCCAGCACGGAAATAGATATTGTGGAAAGCGTGGTCAGCCGCAAAGACGCCCCAAAAGCAGAGGCACTGATCAAAAAATTCGATCAAAACGCCTTTTACTTGGTGGAAGATGTGCGCTCCAAACAAAAAGGCATATTTACCCCCAAACAAAGCTTGAGCCTGATGAAAAGCAAGTGAAGCAAGACGTATTTGGCTGTACCGCCCTTTCCACCGGTTTAGCCTGAACCCCCTCCCGTAGCTCCACCCACCCTCCTAAAGCAATTTCAAAGCGAAATTGCTCTATAATCTCAAAGCGCCATTGGAGGTTATTTGTTTTTCCAGACGGGCTTGCGTTTTTCGGTAAAGGAGCGCAGCCCTTCGCGGTGGTCTTCGCTGGCGGAGTTGATAGCCTCGTATTCTTTACATATTTTCCAGGCAGCAGGCGGGAAGAAGGCGGTGGAATCCATGGCCCGGTAAGCTATGGCCTTGCAGCAGCGTACGGCTATGGGAGCGTTGGCGTTGATTTTTTCCGCCAGTTGCAGAGCAGTTTCCAGCACCTTGTCCTCAGGCACGACATGATTGACCAGCCCCAGTTCGCAGGCGCGCTGGGCGTTAATGGGCGCACCGGTAAAGATCATTTCCAGGGCCGCTTTCATGGGCATCTGGCGCAGTGCGGTAATCAGGCCCCCGCCGCCGGGTACTATGCCCAGGGAGGTTTCGGGCAGTCCAAAGATGGAGGAGGGCGAGGCCACAACCATATCGGCGGCCAGGGCGATTTCCGTGCCGCCGCCCAGAGCCTTGCCGTTGACGGCGGCGATGAGGGGCTTGCTCAAGATGTGTTCCACCATGCCGGCAAAGCCCCAGTCTTCCGCTTCACTTGGGGTTTCCGGCGTGTTTTCCAGCCACTCCTTGAGGTCTTTGCCAGCGCAGAAGACCGGACCGGAGTGGGTGAGTACGGCGGAGCGCAGTTCACCGTCTTTTTCAAAATTTTCTAGGGCGGCGCGTATTTCCATGCGCAGTTTGTCGTTGATGGCGTTTCTGGCTTCC
>JAITGZ010000124.1 GCA_031280335.1 Deltaproteobacteria bacterium
CGCACATCTCCACCCCATCCAGGGGTTTGCCGATGGAAGAGGCGCGCAGTTCCAGGGAGTCTTCGGGCATACTCTGGGTGCAGCCGGGCGAGCTTTCCGTTTGCCCGTAAGCCACGGCCAGTTCCGGCAGATGCAGGCGCTGGGCAGCCAGGCGGAACAATTTGGCGCTTACAGGCGCGCCGGCGATAATACCGGTGCGCAGGGAGGAAAAATCGTAACTTCCCAGATCTTCGCGCCGTGTGAGGCGCACAAACATGGCCGGCACCCCGTGCAGGGCGGTGCAGCGGTAATTTTGCACCGTTTGCGCCACCTTGAGGCTTCTGAAGCTTTCCACCAACACCATGCAGGCACCGCAGCCCATACAGCACATAATCCCGGATGAAAGCCCGAAGCAGTGGAACAGCGGCACGGCCAGGCAAAGCCGGTCGTCTCGGCTGAGTCTCAGCCTCCGGCCTGTGGCCAGGGAATTGTTCACCAGATTCAAGTGGCTGAGCATGACGCCCTTGGGCGCGCCTGTGCTGCCGGAAGTAAACTGTATATTGATCGTGTCGGCGGGGTCGGCCAGGGCTGCTGCTTCTTCCAGGGCCGCCGGCGGGAGTTCGCCGCCCAGGAGGGGCAAACGTTCCAAAGGCAGGGTGAAGGGGCATTCCTGCGCCCCGGCGTAGAGTACGAATTGCAATTCAGGGGCCAGATCCGCCCGGCCTTGCGCGCCGCGCCCCCACAGGCGGCGCACGATTTCCAGGTGGCCGTCATAAGGTGCCCGCCCGCCGGTGCCTTCCGGCAGGGCGTCCATGAAGAACAGGGCTTTGGCTTTGGCAGAGCGGAGCAGGGCGGCCAGTTCGTCCAGCCGGCTCTGCGCGTTGGCGCTTACGGTAATTACGCCTATGCGGGCGGCGGCGCAAAAAAGCAACACCCACTCCAGGCGGTTGCCCCCCCAGATGACCAGTTTGTCCCCCCGGCGCAGGCCAAGACGCAAGAGACCGCAGGCGTGGCTGTCCGCCCGCTGGTCCAGTTCGCCCCAGGAAAGGACGCGCCTGTTTTCCGACTGGATCAGGGCGGGCGCGTCAGGCCAGTTTTTTGCGGCATCGCGCAGATGCCCGCCCACGGAGGTATGCGCCAAACCCACAGTGCTGTCCTGTTTTACCACTTGCGTCCCCCCGCAGACCGCCGTGCCTTGCGTTCGCGGCGGCTTGCGGAGAAAGTGGGGGTTTTCAGGCATCAATCTCTTTCATTTCTTTCAGACCGTAACCCTCCGGTATCGGGCACTTGTGTTTGTCCACCAGGGCGACCACAAAAAAGGTTACAATGCAGGCCAGCCATTCAAGATAGATCAGATGGCGGAACGTGTCGCGCAAAAAGGCTCTGATATCGCCCGGAGCGAACTGCCACATAAAGATGGCCAGTACGCCCACCACCAGGCACCAGAAGGCCGAACTCTTGCGGCAGAGCTGCGGGGTGTAGAAGGTGGTCAGAAGGGTCAGGGTGAATGGAGCGGTCAGGGAAAGGCCGATCATGATCGTCCCCAGTACGCTGCGCACCTGCAAAGCCATGAAGAAAGTTATGAAGGCCACCACCAGCACCAGGGCGCGCGAGACGAGCATCTCTTCTTTCTTGGTGCGTTCCTTTTTTTGGATGGGGTTGATGATATCGCGCAAAATCATGGTGGCGCATCCCAAAAGCAGGCCCACGGCGGTGGAGACATCGGCGGCCCACAACCCGGCCAGCACAAAACCGGCGATGATCGGGCTGGTACTCAAGACCACTTTGGGCAGTGCCTCCACAGAATTGGCCAGGCCGGGGAACTGTATGGCGGCGGTAATGCCGAAAATGGCCGAAATAAAACCCGCCGGCAGAATGAGCAGCCCGGCCAGAATAAAGCCCTTGCTGGCCGTCGGCCCGTCTTTGGCGGCAAAGCCGATCTGGATGACCCCCTGCGTACTCTGTGCCTGGGTGATCATGACCGTGAACCAGGTGATGATGGGGAAGAGGCCCATGCCCTCCGTAAAACTGAACCATTTGGCGTCGGGCAGGGCGGTGTTCATGGCCGCAAGGCCGCCGGAGGCGGAAACCAGGGTTACAGCCCCGATGATCAAGCCTATGTATATGACGATGACGTTGATCAGGTTGGAAAGCCCGGCCGCCCAGTAACCGCCGATGAGGCAGATGCCCACAAAGGCAGCGGCGGTAAAGAGCATGCCGCTGTTAAAGGTGAAGTATTCGGGCAGCAGGGCGGTGAGTACCGCGCCGCCGGCCACATATTGCAGGGAGACTATGGTCAGCATGACGATGAGCTGGCCCACCACGCCGATAAAGCGTGCGCCCGGGCCGTAGAAGTGTCCCAAAAATTCCGTCAAGGTGTAAACGGTCATGTTGCGCATGCGTTTGGCCAGCACCAAACCGCAGATAATGGCCCCGGCACCCCAGGCCGCATTGTACATACCGGCGGAAAGCCCGTTGGTGTAAGCATTTTGGGCTACGCCCACGGTGGAGGCTCCACCCACGGCCATGCCGCAGACCATAACGGCAATAATGCCCACCGGAAAGCCCCGGTTGGCCAAAAAGAACCCTTTGGCTCCACCCTGGCTTAATTTGGTGGAATACCAGGCCACGCTGTAAAGCACCACCATATAAACCACAACTATAGTAAGAGGGATGATATTCTTCATGCTTACTCACCTTATGCTGGTTGACGTTTGAGAAACACGTTTGGCGTCATTTGCCCTTGAGTGCCTGGACGATTCCTTTGATGCTCTGTTCCGCCTTTGCTGTGGGTACCTGGCATGTGCCCACCTGAAAATGCCCGCCTCCGCCGTGAGAGAGCATAAGTCTGCCCACGTCCGCAGCACAGCCGTGTTTCAGGATGGAGTGCCCCACAGTGATGACCACGTTCTGCTGCTTGAGTCCCCAGATCACCTGCACGCTTACGTTGGTCTCAGGGTACATGGCGTAGGCGGTGAAGCGGTTGCCGGAAAAAATCTCCGGTTCGTTGCGCAGGTCAATGAGCAGGACGTTGTCCTCCTGCCTGGAGCAGCGCGAGAGCATGTCCATAAAATCTTTCTGCTGCGCAAAGTAACGATCCGTCCGTTCTTTCACGTCTTCAATCCGCAGAATTTCTTCGGCGCTTTTTTCGGAACAGTAGCCGATCATGTCCAGCATGAGCTGATGGTTGCTGATGCGGTAGTCATGGTAGCGGCCCAGGCCGGTGCGCGGGTCCATGATCATGCCCAGCAGCACCCATCCGCCCGGATTCAAGACATTGTCGCGGGTCAGCTGGGCGCTGTCCACCTTGTCCACCGCCTCCATCATGGCGACCAGCCTGGCCGGAAAACGCTCAAGCCCGCCGTAGTAATCCCAGATCACCCTGGCGCAGCTGGGCGCGGCTTTGGATGCGCCTTCAAACTGTATATCCCCCAGGCGTTCACGCTCGCTGCTGTGGTGATCGAACCACATGCCGCAGCCTCTGACATAAGGAACATTGGCCAGTACGTCGTTGTCGGTAACCTCGACCAGTCCGTCCTGCAAATCCTTGGGGTGGGCGAATTTATATTCTTCAATCAGGCCGATGCTGCGGAGCAGCACCGCGCAAGCCAAACCGTCAAAATCCGATCGGGTTACCAAACGCATGTCTGTTGACTCCTGTCCTGTTTTTTATGGCTATTTTTATAGCGTACATCCATAAAATTTTCTATCTCTATTTTAGGATGTTTTATGCAGAAAAAGCAATGCCTATTTGTGCAGTCTGTACTTGGCGGTTCTGCCGCCCATCCCTGCATTTTCTTCTTGCCAAAAATCCGGCATGGGCGCATAGTTCGCCGGTTTACCTCAATCACCTTCAAGGCGCGGCCTACCGATGTACACTCCGAAATTCAGGCCAAAACTTCTGGAATGCCTGCGCGGCTATAATTTGAGAACCCTCGCGGCGGATGTCTCGGCCGGGATCTCCGTGGGGGTCATCGCCCTGCCCATGGCCATGGCCTTTGCCATAGGCTCCGGGGTCAAGCCTGAGGCCGGGCTGATCACCGCCATTGTGGCCGGTTTTTTGACCTCGCTCCTGGGAGGCTCCAAAGTGGCCATAGGCGGCCCCACCGGCGCTTTTGTGGCCATAGTCTCCGGCATTGTGGTCAGCTATGGGGTCTCAGGTCTCCTGGTCTGCACCATGATGGCCGGGGCCATGCTTTTTTTCATGGGCCTAATCCGTCTGGGCCAGCTTATACGCTACATCCCCGCCCCCTTGGTCAAGGGCTTCACCACCGGCATAGCGGTGATCATCCTGGGCGGCCAGTTGCGTGATTTTTTGGGCATACAGGGTGAGGTGGACGGTTCCAACCTGATCTCCGCGCTCATGGGCCTTGTGCCGCGCCTGGGGGAAACACGCCCCTTTTCCGTGCTGGCCGGCTCGGTCAGTCTGGTCTGCATTTTTTTCTGGCCCGCCCGTCTGGGACGTTACCTGCCCGGTTCCATCGTCGCCTTGCTCGCGGTTACGCTGGTCAGCGTCCTGGCCGCCGGAGAGGGCGCGCCGCTGGTGGAGACCATTGCCGTGCGTTACGGCGGCATACCCGGTGCCATGCCTGTGCCGCGCCTGCCGGAATTTGATCTGACCACTTTTCAGAATCTGCTTTCCCCCGCCATGACCATAGCCATGCTGGGGGCCATAGAATCCCTGCTTTGCGCTACGGCCGCCGACGGCATGACCGGCGACGAACACAATGCCGACCAGGAACTCATGGCCCAGGGTATAGCCAACATGGCGGCACCCTTTTTCGGGGCGCTGCCGTCCACCGGAGCCATAGCCCGTACCGCCGCCAACATACGCAGCGGAGCGCGCACCCCGGTGGCCGGTCTGGTACACAGCCTTACCCTGCTGCTAATCACGCTCCTTCTGGCCCCTCTGGCCCGTTATATTCCCCTGGCCGTGCTTTCCGCCGTACTCATCGCCGTGGGCATCAACATGGGCGACTGGCGCGAGTTCATCAACCTCCCCCGTTATCCGCGCAGTGACGCCATAGTTTTTATGCTCACCTTCGTTCTCACCGTTGTTTTCGGCCTTACCCAGGCCGTGTTTGTGGGCATGTTCGTGGCCTGCCTGCTTTTTATCCGGGGTATTTCCGCGATTACCCAGGTGGGCATACGTCCGGCCAGTCATCTGGAAAAGGCTTCGGCCATAGCGGCGGAACAGCGCAGTGAGCGGGATAGACCCTATGTGGCCGAGGCTGAAGCCCATGAAGATATGCTGTTGATCACCCTTTCCGGGGCCATGTTCTTTGGCGCGGCCAAAAAACTGAAAAGGATATTGAGCTTTCAGCGCGGGGCGTATAAGGCGCTTATAATGCGTATGGACAAGGTGATCAGCATGGATGCCACAGGCTTGTTCACCCTGGAGGAGATCGTTGACACCTTCCAAGGTCATGGAGTAGCCATTATTTTGGTGGATATGCAGGAACAGCCGCTCAAGACCCTGAAGCGCTCCGGCCTGCTGGACCGCCTGGGTCATGAAAATATCGTGCCCGACCTGGAAACGGCTTTGCGCCGGGCCGGGGAGATCATCGACGGCACCGGACAGGCCGCCCCCACGGGCGAAAACAGTGAAGGCGGAAAATAATGCTTGTGATTCTTACCGGCGCGGGCATCAGCAAGGAAAGCGGCCTGGATACCTTTCGCGATGCGGACGGACTGTGGCAGAAGGTGAGCATGGAAGACGTGGCCACCCCGGAGGGCTTCGCCCGCGACCCGGAACAGGCGCATATCTTTCACAACGCGCTGCGCCGCACCCTGCAAAACGGCGGGATCAACCCCAATGCGGCCCACCTGGCCCTGGGACGGCTGGAACAGGAATACCCCGGCGAGATGCTGCTGGTTACCCAGAATATCGATGACCTGCACGAGCGCGGCGGCAGCAGAAACGTGCTGCACATGCACGGTGAGCTGCTACAGGCGCGCTGTGAAAAATGCCGTAAGGTCATGGCCTGGACCGGGGATCTTTTTACCTCCACCCCCTGCCCGCATTGCGGCGTGACAGGCAGACTGCGTCCCAACATCGTCTGGTTCGGCGAAGTACCTTTCTTTATGGATGAAATTGAACGGGCCTTGCAAAGATGCTCCACCTTCGTTTCCATAGGCACGTCCGGCAACGTTTATCCGGCGGCGGGCTTT
>JAITGZ010000213.1 GCA_031280335.1 Deltaproteobacteria bacterium
TTTTTCCGACCCCTACATCGGGCACCTTTCCTTCTTTCGCGTTTATTCCGGTTTTATCGAATCGGGTATGACCGTACTCAACGCCAATACGCGCAAAAAGGAACGCCTGGGGCGGCTGCTCAAGATGCATGCCAACAAGCGTGAAGAGGTCAAGTGGGCCGGGGCGGGCGACATTGTGGCCCTGGTGGGTCTTAAGCAGGTTTCCACCGGGGACACTATTTGCGCCCTGGATCGCCCGGTGGTGCTGGAATCTCTGGATATACCCGATCCGGTGATTGAAGTGGCCATTGAGCCCAAGACCAAGGCGGACCGTGACGCCCTTTCCGCCGCTTTGAACAAGCTGGCCAAAGAAGACCCCTCTTTCAGGGTCAAGGGTGATGAGGAGACCGGGCAGACCTTGATTGCCGGCATGGGCGAGCTGCATTTGGAAATTATTGTGGATCGCCTGACCCGCGAATTCAGCGTCAACGCCAATGTGGGCAAACCCCAGGTGGCTTACCGCGAAACTATTACCAAACCGTCCAAGTCCGACCTCAAGTACGCCAAGCAGACCGGCGGACGCGGGCAGTACGGGCACGTGGTCATAGAGATTGAGCCGAATGCGGAAAAAGGTTATGAATTTGTCAACTCCATCACCGGCGGCATTATTCCCAAGGAATACATCCCGGCGGTGGACCGGGGCATTCAGGACGCGCTGAAGAGCGGCATTCTGGCCGGCTTTCCCTCTGTGGACGTAAAAGTTAACCTGGTCTTCGGCTCTTACCATGATGTGGATTCATCGGAACAGGCCTTTTACGTGGCCGGTTCCATGGCCGTCAAGGATGCCATGCGCAAGGCCGCCTGCATCCTGCTGGAACCCATTATGGATGTGGAGGTGGTAACACCGGACGACTATGTGGGCGAGGTCATGGGCGACCTGAACGGCCGCCGCGGCCGGGTGCAGAACATGGAGTCCCGCTCCGGCTCCCAGGTGGTGCGCGCCCAGGTTCCTCTGGCCGAGATGTTTGGCTACGCCACGGACTTGCGTTCCAAAACCCAGGGCCGGGCCAACTTCACCATGCAGTTCCATCATTACGAAAAAGTACCTCAGGCCCTGGCCGACGAGGTAATCAAAAAACGCGCTTCTTAGAGCAAATAAGCTTTTAAACGTTTCTGAAGCAGGGGATGCCGCTTTAGGAATCCTCGGCGTGGAACTTTTTTCTAGAGTAATTTCAAAGTGAAATTACTCTAGAGTTATATTTTTTCATCGGGGCTGCCGCCCCAAACCCCATCCGGGGGGAATGATTCCCCCCGGACCCCCTCGGCAAGGGAACCTGAAGGGTTCAGGAGGGTGGGGTTCCCTCCCCAAGAATATAACTGTGTTTGGGGCTATGATTGCACAAATTAAAGCAGGGCGTCTCAAAGTTAAAATATTTTTCAGGAGGTGCTTTTATGAAAGCGAACAAAGTAGCCATTATCGGCGCCGGACATGTGGGATCGCACGTTGGATACGCGCTGGCCGTGCAGGGCATTGCCTCAGACATTGTTTATCTTGAAATTGATGAGCCCAAGGCCAGATCGCAGGCCATGGACATTACGGACGCCATGTCCTATCTGCGGACGCGCACACGGGTGCGGGCCGGCAATTATGATGACGCGCGCGATGCCGACCTGGTGGTGGTGGCGGCCGGCCCCCTGCCGGACAGGAGCAAGGGGCAGAACCGCATGGATACCCTGAAGCTCACGGTGGACGCCATGCAGTCCATAGTGGAGGGACTGCGCGCCATCAAGTACAACGGCATTATCCTGAACATCTCCAACCCGGCGGATGTGATCACCAATTTTTTGCAGCAAAAGCTGAACCACCCCACGCACAAGATCCTTTCCACCAGCACTACTTTGGATTCCGCCAGGCTGCGGCGCGTGCTTTCTGAAAAGCTTGGGGTGGACCCCCGCTCCGTGGGTGCCTATGTGTTGGGCGAGCATGGCGAAAGCCAGTTTGTGGCCTGGAGCGCGGCCACTATAGCGGGCAAGCCCTTGGCGGATTATATCCGCGAAAACGCGTCCCGCCTGGGGAGCATTGACCTGGCGGAGGTGGCTTCCATAGCGCGCAACGGCGGCTGGACGGTCATGGACGGCAAAGGTTCCACGGAGTTCGGCATATGTTCGGCGGCGGCGGAGGTCATCCGCGCTGTTTTCTGGGACGAGCGCAAAGTTTTGCCTGTGTCCGTACTTTTGCGCGGCCAATACGGACAGGAAGGCGTCTATGCCAGCCTGCCCGCTGTGGTGGGGCTGGACGGCGTTTCGGAAATCATCAACATACCCCTTAATCCGGAAGAGCAAAAGCTGATGGCGGCATCCTGCAAGGCCATCAAAGATAACGTTGCCTTAGCCATGCGCCTGTAAAAAAGGGAGTCATTCATGCCCGCCGAGACAAAATCCGGAGCCAGCGGCATACGCTGGCAACTTTTGGTATTGGTTTATTTCGCCTGCCTCATCGCCTACCTGGATCGCGTAAATCTTTCCGTTGCCGCGCAGAGCATTATGGCGGACATGGGCTTTGACAAGATCAGGCTCAGCTACACCATGTCGGCCTTCTTTGTGGGCTACACCATTATGCAGATTCCAGGGAGCATTCTGGGCGAAAAGTTCGGGGTGCGCCTCACGGCCGCCTTGGCCATAC
>JAITGZ010000005.1 GCA_031280335.1 Deltaproteobacteria bacterium
CCTTGACTTCAATGTGGGCAACGACAAGCTGTTCTTTGAGGATATGTTCAACCCGAGCAGCGGCATGAGTGTGGAAAACCGGATCACAGAGATGTTCAACAACGGCGATCTCCTGCTCAGTATGTCGGACAAAAGCCACATCTCTTTGATTTACGGCAACCAGGAGGCGCAGATTACCCTGGGCGCGTCTTTGGATCAGACCACCTGTAACAACATCCAGAACAATGACCAGGATGCCAAGAACCAACTGTTGCAACAGGTTCTGCAAATAACCATGTAAGGCACACAGCCGGAGTGATTTCCAGATGGGATTGCCCTGAAATTACGCCTGGTTACGGCCTTGGGGAGGGGAACTCAAGGGTAAAAGCCCGCACGGCGGGATCGGCGAGAAGCGCCGGAGCAAGGCGGGCTTTGCCCGCCGCCGCGATGGGTTAAAAGCCTTGAGGTTCCCTCCCCAAACCCCTCCCTCCTGAACCCGTTCAAATTGGTGATAAAAGCCTCCACAAGCGGGCTTTAGAGCAATAGGCGCGGTCTTCACCAGCGCAGGGGGTAAAAACGGTGGGGCGAAAGATTGTTGATGAGTACTCCGAGCAAAAAAAGAATGACAATGCCCGCGCCCACCGGCATCAGGGCATAGCCGTAACCCAGGCGGACGACCATGGGATGCCCGGTTACGGCAAGCAGGGCTGTGGCCCCGCCCGGCGGATGCAGAGTGCCGGTAAGGCGCATGGCGGCCAGCGCCAGACTGACGGCCAGAGCCGCAGCCAGAATGGGCCGCCCCTCCAGCAGCATAAAAACGCTGACCCCCACCAGGGAGGAGATCACCTGCCCCCCCACCACGCTGCGCGCCCGTGCAAACTCTGAATGAGGCGCGCCAAAGATGATCAGCCCAGACGCCCCAAAAGACCCCAGAAGCAGGTGCTGATCCCCGGTAAAAAGCAGGTTGTCCAGGGAGAAGAGGACGAAAATGCCCAAAAAGCTCCCCCCGCACGACCAGAGCATATCTCCCACGCCAAGGAGCGGGCCGTCCGGCGGGTTTAGTCCGGCCGGGCGGCCATGCCCCCGGCCCAGAACCTTACCCAGGTAGAGGCGCGAGCGGAGCGCGAGACCACGCTCGCCCCTAAAGGTCGTCATCGTCTTTTTCCAGTAAATCCGCCTGCTTAAGCAATTCTTCCAATTGAATGTCCGCGCCGATGACGCCTATAATATTATCCTGGTCATCCGTAACCGCAGTGGAGACGGTGAGGATAAGCTTATCCGTGAAATGCGACTGCTGAAGATCGCTCACGTGGAGCTTGCCGTCGCGCATGGGCTGGATGAACCACTGACGCTGCGAAAAGTCAAAGCCTATGGGCAGGGCGTCATAGCGCTCCTTGTAGGCGGGGTCGGTAATGGCCGCAGCCGCCAAAAACCCCTTGGTATCCGTGAGATACAGGTACTGGATGAAAGGATATTCATGCACGGTCTGGGTCATCCAGGGGTAGGTCTCCTCTTTCTTTTCGCTGATCTGGAACTCCGCCGCCAAACGGAGGAGCAGCTCGGCGGCCAGATCTCCGGCGATCTTCTTCAGGCGGGTGAAGTCGGAGATAAACAGCTCCGGCATGTAACGGCGGGTCAGACTGAGCATCTCTTTACTGGAAAAAGAGGTAGCGCGGCCTTTTTCGTAGGCGGCCAGGATGCGGTCATAGATTTTGCCCACAGAAGGATGACTTTTATTGACCTTGCGATCCTCTTTGAGGTCAAGCTCCTGGTTGATCCAGTAAGCCACCCCGGCCCGTCCGGACTTATCCGTGATATTGATGGGCACAGGCCGTCCCAGGATGAGGTTGGTATCAAAAATATTGTATATCTCTTCGTTTTTGGTCAGCCCGTCCACATGCACCCCCGCGCTGGTGGCGTTGAACTCCTTGCCCGCAAAGGGGTAATTGTCGGGTATGCGGTAATCAAGCTCAGTACTGAAGTAACGGGCAATGTCGGTGATGATCCTGGTATTGGCGGCCTCGTCATTGCCGGTGAGGGAGATGTACTCCATCACCAACCCCTCCAGGGGGGTATTGCCGGTGCGTTCGCCAAAGCCCAACAGAGTGCCGTTGACGCCGCCGCAGCCATAGAGCCAGGCGGTTACGCCGTTGACCAGCACCTTGTGGAAGTCATTGTGTCCGTGCCATTCCAGGTTTTCTCCCGGCACGCCTGCCTCATTGACAAAAGCCTCCACCAAGCGGGGCACTGAACGGGGCAGGGCCGCGCCCACATAGGGCACGCCAAAGCCCATGGTGTCGCAAAGACGTATCTTGACCGGCAGCCCGGCGTCTTTGGACATGGACATGAGTTTTTCCGCCAGAGGCAGGCAAAAGCCATGAATATCCGCCCTGGTTACATCCTCAAAATGACAGCGGGGGGAAATACCCCACTCCAAGGCCTGGGCCGCGAGTTTGACATAGTTGTCAAAAGCCTCTTTGCGGTCCCAGCCCAGTTTCAGGTAAATGTGGTAATCCGAAACGCTGGTCAGGAGACCCACCTCGTCAAAGGCCATGCTTTTGGCCAACTTGAGGTCATTGAGGTTGGCCCGGATCCAACCGGTAACTTTGGGGTACTTGTAGTCTTTGCCCCGGCACATCTCAATGGCTTGACGGTCTTTCTCCGAATACATAAAAAATTCCGAGGCGCGAATCAACCCGCTGCGTCCGCCCAAATCGTGCAACATCTCAAATATGGCGGTTATTTGCTTGGCCGTGTAGGGAGGACGGGCTTGCTGCCCATCACGAAAGGTGGTGTCAGTGATGAACATGGGATCAGCCGGACTGGGCATGACCATGACATTGTCAAAAAGTACACGCCCTATCTTGCTGTAAGGGAAAATATCCCTGTATAACTGCGCTTCCTTGCGATTTTTCAGCGTGTAGTCGTGTTCAGGTTTCTTGCTGTGTAAAAGAGGCATGTTTTCCATCTCCTTTAGGGCCTTCTCCAACCGCGCCGTGCGGCCGGATTGTTTTTGTTGCCCGAAAACGAATTTACGTCAAGAAGAAAGCTTGGCCGCCGCTGCGGACGGCGTAAGCCTGAACCAGTGGATTGCACAGACGGTACGGGAGGATGTGCGAGGGTAGCTACGGGTTAGATATCCGGAACGTAAAGCGAAAGACCATACGCCCTGGTTGCCCTATGGGGCAAAGTTGATTCTGCCCTTGCCCAGAAGATCGTGCAGATGAACCATGCCCAGGGGATGTTTGTGGGCGTCCAACACAGGCATGACCGTGATGGAGGCCCGCTCCATGTGATCCAGCACCTCGGCCGCGCTCATGTCCGGGGTAGCGTGGCGAAAATTAGCGGTCATATGCGCCTCGGCCCGGCCGGCCGGGCTGAAAGAATTATTCAGCAGGGCGCGGCGCACATCGCCGTCAGTAAGAATACCCGCCGCCGCTCCCTGCTCATCCAGTAACAACACCGCCCCCAGGCCGCCCTGGTGCAAAGCGGCCACAGCCTGGGCAAAATCGGCCGTACGCGGGGCGGTGGGCGCATGTTGGTGCATAATCTCGCATATGGACCGGCGCAGACGACGGCCCAGATCCCCGCCCGGATGCACACGCCTGAAGTCGTTTTCCGTAAAAGATTTGGCATCAATCAGGCAAACGGCCAGGGCATCGCCCACGGCCAGCACAGCGGTGGTGCTGGCGGTAGGGGCCAGATTCAGCGGGCAGGCCTCACGCGGCACCCCTGTATTGATGCACAGATCCGCCAGCGCGGCCAAGGGAGAATCCATCCCGCCGGTGAGGGCGATAATCCTTACGCCCAAGCTGCGCAAAGGCGGCAGGATGGCGTTGAGTTCATCGGTTTTGCCTGAATTGGATATGGCAATGAGCAGATCGTCCCCGCGAATGGACCCCAAATCGCCATGCTGCCCTTCCACCGGATGCATGAAAAAGGACGGGGTGCCGGTGGAGGAAAAAGTGGCGGCCAGCTTGCGCCCCACCAGGCCGGATTTGCCCAACCCGCTTATGACCACCCGGCCTCTGCACGCGGCCAGCAGACGCACGGCCGCGTCAAAGGATGCGCCCAGGCGCGTCTTTACTGCCTGCAACCCTTCTATTTCTATGTCAAAGGTCATTCGGGCCAGCTCAGCCCAATTTTGTTCCATCACTTCTCCGTCCACAGGGCTGGAGGGGGTGGCTTCGTCTGTCCGGCTGCGCATGGGAGCTCCATCAGGAATTATTTTTTGCACACAGTAACCCTGGCCGGACGCAACAGGCGTTCGTTCAGCCTATAGCCCCGGTTGAGCAAGGCGCAAATCGCCCCCTCAGGCAGATCGGGGTGGCTGGTCATGCTGATGGCTTCGTGAATGTTGGGGTCAAAAGGCTCGCCCACCGCGCCCACCGCTTCCAGCCCATGCCCTTTGAGCGCGTCCAGAAGCATTCTGCGGGTCATTTCCAGGCCGACCAGAATATCCTTGCAGGCATCATTGCCTTTGGAGTGCTCCAGGGCCAATTCCAGGTTATCCAGGGCCGGGAGTATGTCAGCCAGCACACCGGCGGCGGCGTAGCGCACGGCTTCTTCTTTTTCCCGCCCAAGGCGTTTGCGCGCATTGTCCAGATCCGCCAGGGCGCGCAGGCGCGCGTCATCCGCCTCGGCCCTGGTCTTGGCCGCTGCTTCTTCCGCCGCCTTGCAGCGCGGGCACCCCGCTGCGGCAGTATCCGCCTGCTCTTCCGCTAAACCATCTTCCCATGCGGCCAAGTCTTGCGCCGCCCGTACAGCATCAGATATGCCCAAGCGGTCCGGCCATTCCGCATCGGACATGGGATCAGCCGACCGTGCCGCAGCCGCTGCTTTATCCCCCGGCCATTCCGCAGACAGGGTGCTGTCCTGCTCATCCAGGAGCAGGTCAACGCCTGGAGCAGGTTGTTCGGGGTTCAGGTAAGGATTTTTTCTGGTCATGGATTTTCCCTTTTGGCCTTTATTTTTTTTCTATATAATGACTAAACGCCGGATGTTAAGAGGGTTTGCCCTGTTTAGATTCAAAAAACCACCGGCTAAGGAACCTATGCCGAAAACGCGGGATGAAAATATGGGCGAACTGCGCCCTGAAAAACTTCGGGTACTGATCCTGGGAGTGGGCAACCTGCTTTTGGGGGATGAAGGAGTTGGGGTACATGCCGTGCGCAAGCTGGAGGAAGAACATGCCTTCCCCCCGGAAGTGCGTCTGTTGGATGGCGGCACTCTCGGTCTGCGCCTGATGGAATGCATGGAAGAATGCGATTTTTTGCTGGTACTGGACGCGGTGCGCGGGGGGCAAAGCCCCGGTACTCTTTACCGTCTGGAGGGAGAAGCCCTGCGCTCCAGCCTGGGCAAGGCGGAATCCATACACCAGGTGGATTTGGCGGATACCCTCATTTTGTGCGAACTATCCGGCAAGCGGCCGCATACGGTGGTTCTGGGTCTGGAGCCTGAAAACATCACTGACGCGCGCCCGGAACTCAGCCCCGCCCTTGAGACCGCTTTGCCCAAAATGTGCGCAGCAGCGGTGGAAGAAATGCGCCGTCTTGGCCTGGGCCCGCTTTAACCCGGCCTTCCCTCCAGCGGCCCGCGCCCAGCAAAACCAGGGCCAGGGCGGTAAACGCCGCAGCGGCCAGGCTAACGGCCATGCCCTCTCTGCGGCTCATCCCCATAAATTGTTCCGAAGCGCTCCAAACACGCGCCTGAGGCTGGTTTGAATGAATGTTTGAGGGGGTGTCCCCACTCGCGCCATCACTGTAAAAACCCAAATGCCAAGGCAAATTCAGCCCGGCAGACAGGCTGGCTCCGGCCGGATCCCGCTTGAGGCTGTTTCTGTCGGACGTGTCCGCAGCCATGCGCTCCCGCAGCGGACGCTCCAGGGTGGAAAGTTCCGCCCGCAGTTCCGCCAGCATAGGGGCACGGAGACGGCGATGGAGCGACACTTCGGGCATATGGCGATCTTCCTGCCATGCCTGCCACTGCTTGACCTGCGCCTCCAGCACATCCGCCTTGACAGGACTGAGCAGACAGGCATTATCCATGGGAGGGTCCTGGCGTATGGAACTTTGCTTGTAATGCTGGGCAAGCTGGGAATAGAGATGCCCCATTTCGCAATTATTGAATTCATTCCCGAATTCGTTGTTATAAAAGGCGATGGAGGAGCGCAAAAGCCCCCATTCATCGCCGTTCAAGGCGGATATCCAAGTAAAACGCCGGGCAAGGTTGATGTTTTCCGTACCGCCCAAGAGTTCCAGCTCCTCTCCCAAGGTGAAGGCGGCCCTGGCGTAACCCATGGCCGCGCTACGGTACAAGTAATGCTTGTTCTCTCCGCTCAGGCTGTAATATTGGAACATGGCTTCGGCATTGCCCAATTCAGCCGCCTGTCTGTAATATTCCAGGGATTGCGCCGGCCAGCGCCGATGTAAATGCCCCAGCTGCAGTCTGACCCAGGCCGGGCCGGCGATCTTTTCCGCCCAATTTCTCCAGTATTCACCATTGTGCATGGTGGGGGGAAAATCCGGATACATGTCGGCAAGGATGTACTCCCAAAGATAATACAGCATGGACAAGGCCAGCATGGCCTTGGGGTTGCCTTGCATGGATTCGTAGAGGCAGGGCAGGTAATTATCCAGGTTGTTGCCGTAACTGTAGGGATTTTTATATATATCCCGCACCAGCGGGGTATCCCATTCCGGATCTTCCCAAGCCTGGGGCAGCGGTATTTGCTCATAAGGAGGGATGACCCCCGGCGGGGGCGGCATGTAGGCGCTTTTTACCGCCTTGATCAGCACAGCCTCGCGTTTGCTCCGTTCTTCGGCCGCGCTGCCCCTGAATTCATGGGTGGGCTGCGCAGCCTGCCCCGCTGCACTCATACCAAGGATCAGGACGGCTGCTGCCGTACAAATCCAAATCAAAGCGGACAGCCCGGAGCTAAGCCTGTCCAGGCGCTCCAACAAACGCGAAGGCGGCAGCAGGCGGATTAAAATAAACGTAATCGCCCCGGCCAGACCAAGGAGGGAAAACATACTTTTAAAGCGGGCGCGCTCTCCCTCGTATTCGGTCATGCCGGAGCTTTCCGCTCCACGCTCCATCCTTTGGGCAAGGCGATCCAGCAACAGGCGCATATCTTCATCATCAAAGGACAAATCACCGGATGAAGCATCAGGACGGACTTCATCCAGAACCAAACGGGTCAGACGCAGTTCCCGCGCCATATCTGTTTCGCTTCGGGCGCGTTCACGGGCTTGGAGTTTCAAGCGCAGGCGCAGTTCTTCCTGAGGCGCGGCCTTGAAAATTTCCATCTCCTGCCGCAGTTCCCAAATTTGCTCCTCCGTCAGGCGGGCGTACTCCATTAAGCTTTTCAAGCGGCTTTCCGCAGTCTGGAGCAGTTCAGCGCCGGTGGGGGCGTCTCCCGCCAGCGGCACGGAGAGAGCGGGCGGAAAACTCAGAGATATGCGCCGCACGGCATCTTCTTTAATTTTTTCCACCGCCATAAGGGCAAACAGGCGCGCGCGCGCCGCATCTTTGGGAAAGCCGTGCAGCCCACCCCCAAAAAACTCGCTGCAGGCCAGCATGGCCTGGGCGTCTCCGGCCAGGGCCGCCCGCCACCAGTAAGCAGCAGCCACGCGGGGCGAAGAGGGAAAATATCCGCGGCCGGCGCTTAAACAGGCGGCCGTCCAAGCCGCAGCCTGGGCGTGCCCGGCCTGGGCCGCCCGGATCAGCAGTTCCGGCCGGCCGGTCAGGAAATACATGACGTACATGGCTTCGGCATCACCCAAACGCGCGGCCTCGGCGTAATAAGCCGTTTTTTCGTCATCTTCCCGGGCCAGATCACCCAGACGTCTGGCCACCCAGGCCGACCCGGCGATATCTTCGGCATGCGCAAGCCAGTACTCCGCCCGGTGTACTGACGGATTGAGCGGGGTAAAAACGCCGCCCGCCGCCTCCCCCAAGCTGGCGTAAGCCCTGACCAGAATAAGCATGGCCAGCGGGTTGCCCCGGCAGGCTTCTTCAAGACATAAAGGGTAGAGCCGGCGGAAAGTTTCTTCTTGGAATACGGCGGTGTAAAGGGCGTTTATTTCCGGCGTGAACCAGGCGGGGTCTTCCGGTTTTACGGGTAGAGGCCAGTCGCTTTTATCCGGCAAAACGGCCGGCAACGGCGGCGTAAAAGATCGCAGGGCTTCAGCGGCGGCTTTAATGCCGGCTTGACGCTGCGCCGCTGATTCCTGTATGGCGGCAGACGCGGCCTCCTGAGAGGCGGCCACAACTGTGGACGCGCCCCATAGCAAGACGGCGAAGAGCAGCAGCGTTACGCGGTCTGTCTTGATTATTCCGCTCAAACGTTCATCCCTTTGAAACTCGGAATCCTTTCCAGGCTGGCACCCAAGGCCGCACACCCGACTGTCCGGCTTAGGACGGGAACAAGCGCCCCCTGGCAATTTTTCAAATATACTCCCGAATATAGGTTTTTACAAGATTTATGCGGCGTCCTGAAAAATTTACGCTTGATACGCCCGCTTGGAATAATTTTACGCCGGGACAGCCCCAACGAATAGCAATAATGCAACATGGGCCGAGGGAATCGTGCCTCTTGCGCCCTGCCGGGATGTACGTCCCCGGCGGGGCCTCCGCCCGAAAGGAGATGCCGCCCTCACTTCATAGCAAGTTGCCACCAGGTAAAATAGCGTATAGTATGCCTGAGCTGTGGGCGTTCTTTGTCCGCTGGATTTTTTGCGGCATCCATCGCCCTGGCAATCGTTCTAAAGATAAATGGGATATTTTATTGAAATTCTGTATAATTACCTTGGGCTGTAAGGTAAATCAATATGAATCCGAGGCCCTGCGCGAAGCCTGGCTGCGGACGGGGCATACGGATCTGCCCTCGCCGGAGGGGGCGGAACTGGTGTTGATCAACAGTTGCGCCGTTACGGCCAAGGCGGTGCGCGACTTGCGCGCCCATGCGCGCCGCGCCCGGCGTCTGTCCCCGGCCTGTAAACTGCTGGTGAGCGGCTGCGCGACCCAGGCCCTGCCGGAAGAAATGCGCGGCCTGCCGTTGGATGCCCTTATCCCGCAAAAGAATAAGGCGGATTTGCTGCATATCTTGCCCCAAGCCGAGGATACGGCCCCGGCTTTAGCGCCTGAACCTGAACGGGCAGATGGCTTCCCCCCGTTCAGGGTCAGCGGCCATGCCCGCTCCAGGGCGGTTTTGAAAATTCATGACGGCTGCTCCAGGCATTGCGCCTATTGCATAGTCCCCCTGGCACGCGGCCCTTCGGTCAGCCGCCCCTGGCCGGCCGTGCTGGCCGAGGCGGATCGCCTGCTGCGAGCCGGTTTTCGTGAAATCATCCTGAGCGGGGTAAATCTGGGGTTGTATGGGGCGGATCTGTCCCCCCCGGAAAGTTTGTGGACTTTGTTTCATCGTCTGGAATCAGCTTTTGCCGTAGAACGGGACTTGCGTTTTCGCCTAAGCTCGCTGGAACCAGGCCAATGGGACGAAGCCGCGCTGGAGCGCATAGGCCGCAGTTCTCTCCTGGCACCGCACCTGCACCTTTCTTTGCAAAGCGGCAGCCAAGCGGTGCTGAGACGCATGGGCCGGGACCCGGACGGCCCCGGCCATCTGCCGGATTTTCTGGCCGCTTTGCGTAAAACATGGCCCATATTCGGCCTGGGCGCGGATTTTATTGTGGGTTTTCCGGGGGAGAGCGAGGCGGAATTTGCGGATACCCTGGCCCTGGCCAGCTCCCTGCCCCTCAGCTACGCCCATATTTTCCCCTATTCCCCCCGCCCCGGCACCCCGGCCGCACACTTCAAAAAACATGTCCCGCCGGAGGTGAAAAAAGATCGGGCCGTCCGCCTGCGCGCCCTGATCCGCAGCAAAAAGGCCGCTTTTTTGCGGCAGCAGATAGCCTTGCCCCAGGTACTGGTGGCCCCGGAGGGGGAATGCCCTGAGAGGGGGGTAAATGAATTTTATTCCATCTGCCGCTTCAACGGCTCGCTGCCGCCTGCCGGGCGCGGCTTGGTGCCGGCCAGGCCGCTGTATGCGCGAGGCAGCGAACTGCTGGTGGAGGCCATAACCAACGGGTCCGACAGACCTTCTGCCTCACAGGCGGGGGGCGTGGGGCCGCAGCCGCGAATTAAGGAT
>JAITGZ010000106.1 GCA_031280335.1 Deltaproteobacteria bacterium
GGACAGTGTGGAATACCTCTTCTCCGGCCAGAGCTACCCGGCAGCCCTGACTCCAGAGGAACAGGCGCTCTTTGCCGAATAAGGACACCCATTACGAGGGGGTCTGGGGGGAATCATTCCCCCCAGCGGGGTTCGGGGCGGAGCTCCGAATTAATCAGCGTTTCCTCAGGTATTATGGCTTCCATCAGTTTCAGGGCACGGGCCGCGCCTTTGACTTCGTGTACGCGGTGCAGGCTTGCCCCTTGGCGGGCGAGCAGGGCCACAGCCGTGTGGGTGGCCGGGTCCCTGGCCGGGCCTTGCTCCAGCCCCAGCAGTTCGCCCAAAAAATTTTTGCGTGAAAGGCCGATGCACAGGGGCCGTCCCAATGGCCGCAGCCGCTCCAGACGGCGCAGTATTTCCAGATTATGCCGCGTGGTTTTGCCAAAGCCCAGGCCGGGGTCCAGGATGACGTTGCGGGCGGGCAGACCGGCTTTATCCAGGGCTTCCAGGCGTAGGCTGAAATGGACGTAGAGCGCTTCCACCACATCGGTGTAGAAGGGGGCCTCCTGCATATGGCGGGGGGCGGCGGGGCAGTGGCCCAGAATGAACCCCGGCCTGAATTCGGCCAGCACTTCGTCCATGCGCGGATCAAAAAGCCCGCCGGAAATGTCGTTGATGATCTCCGCCCCGGCTTCCAACATCCGCCGGGCGGTGGCGGCGCGCCAGGTATCCACTGAAACGGGCTGAACGGCCGCGCCGGTTTGGCGGCGCAGGGTATTGAGGCCGCGCATGACCGGCTCCAGGCGGGCCAGTTCTTCCGCCGGGGTGATCAGATCCGCCCCCGGCCGGGTGGATTCGCCGCCCAGGTCCAGAATATCCGCGCCGTCTTCAAGCAGCTGCCGCGCCCGGCGCAGGGCCTGGTCCGGTTCAAGGTACAGGCCGCCGTCAGAGAAGGAATCCGGGGTTACGTTGATGATCCCGGCCAGAAGAGGGCGGGAGAAACGCACCATCCGGCCGTTGAGGATAATCCACTCCTTGTGCGGCATGTAGTTTTGACCCGGCGCTTTTTATTCCAGCTTGAAGTCATCATCCGGGTTTTTTTTGCGCGCCGGGCGCGCGGCCCGGCGGGGTGCCCTGGGCGGCGCGTCAGCGGCTTCTCCGCCTGTGCGCGGCCTGGCTCCGGCACCGGACGGGTGTCCGGCCGCGGGCCCGTCAGGACGCCCTCTTTTGGCATCTTCGTCCCGGGCGCTGCTTGCTATGGGCATGGGCTTGCCCTGGATCAGGGCCTCCAGGTCTTCGCCGCTGATGGTTTCGTATTCCAGCAGGGCCTCGGCGGTTTTGTGCAGCAGGGCTTCGTGCGCGCGCAATACCTCGGTGGCCTTGCGCATGCCTTCTTCAATGATGCGTTTGACTTCGCCGTCCACCAGGCGGGAGGTTTCTTCACTGTGGTTTTTGGAAGAAACCCACTCGCGGCCGATAAAGACCTCGCTGTTGCTTTCGCCTATGGCGATGGGGCCGATGAGGTCGCTCATGCCCAGTTCGCAGACCATCTGGCGGGCGGTCTTGGTGGCCCTCTGTATGTCCTGCATGGCCCCGGAGGTGTAGGCCCCAAAGATGATAAGCTCGGCCGCGCGGCCGCCCAGGGCCATGGCAATGCGGCTTTCCAGCGCGGTGCGGGTGATGGTGTATTTGTCTTCTTCCGGCACCAGGGCGGTAAAGCCCAGGGCGCGGCCACGCGGAATGATGGTTATTTTATGCACCGGGTTGCTTTCAGGGGTGAATTTGGAAACCAGGGCGTGTCCGGCCTCATGATAGGCGGTGTTGCGTTTTTCCGCGTCTGAGAGCACCATGGTGCGCCGGGCCTTGCCCATGATCAGCTTGTCTTTGGCCTCCTCAAAGTCGCTCATGGAGACAAAGTCCTTGTCGCTTTTGGCGGCCAGCAGGGCGGCTTCGTTGACCAGGTTTTCCAGGTCCGCTCCGGACATGCCGGGCGTACTCCTGGAGATGCGGTCCAGGTCCACGTCCGCAGCCAGGGGGGTGCGGCGGGAGTGTACTTCAAGGATGTGGCGGCGGCCGCGCACGTCCGGGGTGGGCACCACCACCTGGCGGTCAAAGCGCCCCGGCCGGAGCAGGGCCGGGTCAAGCACATCCGGCCGGTTGGTGGCGGCGATGAGTATGACCCCTTCGTTGGCTTCAAAACCGTCCATTTCCACCAAAAGCTGGTTCAGGGTCTGCTCGCGCTCGTCATGTCCGCCGCCCAGACCGGCACCGCGGTGGCGGCCCACGGCGTCGATTTCATCAATAAAAATAAGGCAGGGGGCGTTTTTTTTACCCTGGGCGAAAAGATCGCGCACCCTGGAGGCGCCCACGCCCACGAACATTTCCACAAAATCCGAGCCGGAGATGGAAAAAAAGGGCACCCCGGCCTCGCCGGCCACAGCCTTGGCCAGCAGGGTCTTGCCCGTGCCCGGAGGCCCGACCAGAAGCACGCCCTTGGGGATGCGCCCGCCCAGACGGGTGAATTTTTTGGGGTTGGAGAGAAAATCCACTACCTCGGTCAATTCTTCTTTGGCCTCATCCACCCCGGCCACATCGGAGAAGGTTACCCGGCCATGCTCAGGGCTGATGACGCGCGCCCGCGAACGCCCGAAAGACATGGCCTTGCCGTTGCCGCCCTGCATCTGGCGCATGAAAAAAGCCCAGACGCCGACCAACAGCAGCATGGGCAGCCAGGAGACCAAAAGGCTCACATACCAGGGGGCCTCATCCTGCGGCTCGGCCTTTATGCTCACCCCCGCCGCCATCAGGCGCTCCACCATGTTGGCGTCGCGCGGGGCGAAGGTGCGGAAGGTCTTGCCCCCGTCCAACATGCCGGTGATGTTCTGTCCCTGAATCGATACCTCGGAAACGCGCCCCTGCTGCACAAAGTTCATCAGATCGCTGTAACTCAGCTGATCCTGCGCCGACTTGGGCTGGTTGAAGCTATTGAACAAAAACGCCAGCAGCATGATGACCATGCCCCACAGCGCGATATTTTTATACATCTGGTTCAAAACACACCTCCGCCGGCCTGAGCCGGCGCTTTGACACGCCATAAGGCGAAATGATCCGCCTGGGCTTATATGCGGGGCACCGCCCCACGCCCGGGGGAAATGACCGCCCCGGACCCTTCATCGCCGCGTCCGCACCTCTGCCATCCCTCTGCACAACGGCAAGGCACCCTCAAGAGAATAAATCAGCGTTTACTTAATTAAGCATATTTGCACAGCGAGGCAAGCAGGGCAAGAAAAAATAATGCGGTGGACAAGGCTGCCCGCTTTGAAATTGTTCGATGGCCTTTTGTTTCACGTTTCAGCGCTCCGCAGCGCGGCTTCAGCCTTTTCCAAAGAGGAATACCCGTACATGCGCACAGTATGTTCCATAATTTGCAGCGTCATGTTTTGGTTACGGGCGCGCAGGCTTTTCACATGCCCGGCATACAGGCGCAAGGTGCGCGGGGAGTATGTGGCCAGCTCGCCCTGCAGGTAAGTTTCAAAAGAGGTGTTGTCTTCGGCATCCCAGGCGTTTTCCACAGAACGGGAGCGGGCCGCCAGCGCAGGATAGGCGCGGGCGTATTCACGCTGCCACTCCAGGTGGATCTGCGCAATTTCGCGCACCAGCGCGAGGGTTTCGGCAGAAAGCGCGGGCAAAAAATCCCTGGCTTCAAGGTATTCTTCCGGATGGGTAAAGGCCATCATGCGGGCGTATTTTTCCGCCAGAAGGTTGCGCCCGGCCTCCCCGGCCTCTTTAAGATCCTCCAGATAGCCGGCGAGCGCGGGCGCGGGCCAGGCCATGAACTGGCTCTTGCGCATACGCGAAAAGGTGGTGAAATCGTCCTGGCAGGCGGCCCGTCCGCCAAAATTGCGCACAGCCCGCATGAACTCCCACTCGCGGTCAATGACGGCGTTGATAGTCTCTTCCATAATCATCCCTCCATAAGCGGCAGATTTCTTATCCGGTCATCCCGGATACGCCCGGTGATGCTCTCCGCGTGGGCGGCCATAAAATCATCCCGCTGATCGCTCAGTCCTTCCACGCGCAGCCGTTCCGCCACCAGACGGCAGACCCGTTCAATAATTTCGCCGCCGGGCGAACCCGCCGCGTCTCCAGCCCCAAAATAAGCGCCGCGGACCAACCCGGCCAACAAGGCATGCGCCTCCGCCCCCAGCACGGGCAGGGCGGACAGGGCGCGGTGCGCCCATTTATAAAAAGGCATGTACTTTTTATTCAGCAGGAAGATGATGGACATGGCGCTGTCCACAAACTCGGCCAGGGCCAGGGCCGCAGCCACAGGCTCTTGCCGGCGCAGGCAGCGAGGGTGGTTGTACTGCCCGGCCTGCGCCATGCGGGCCGCCCGGGCGGCGATTTTTTTCAGGCGCACATCCTCAGGGTAAAAAGCCAGCAGCTTGTTCCTTATGCGCGAAAACTCCCCCCATTGATCATAAAAGACCTCTCCATTGGTGGCCGTGGCCAGGTAACTTTCAGGGATGCGCAGCCACTGCGCAGGGCTGATCTCGCCGTTGGGACTCCCGGTGTACAGGCGGTAAAATTCATCCGTGGGGATGACGCCCACCCGCCCGCCGGAATGCGGGCCCCCCACCCTGGGGGCAA
>JAITGZ010000176.1 GCA_031280335.1 Deltaproteobacteria bacterium
AGCTCCACCGGGCCGGGGATTTTATTCACCCCGGTTTCCCACTGGCTTACGGCTTGTCCGGTGGCACGGATCAGCCTGCCAAAGTCCGCCTGGCTCAAATGCAGGGAACGCCGGGCGCGGGCCACAGGGTTGTCCAGGGGCGAAAGCTCCAAAGGTGCGCCGAGTTTTTTTGCTGTTGACATAGCTTTTCTCCTGTTTTATTTTTTCGGAGGCGAGGCGGGTTGGGTCTCCAGTCCACCCCCGCCTCTTCAGGTTTATCCGCCGTCCCCAGTTAGCCCCTGGGGGCGGCCTTGCGTTTCCGCTCTCCCAAAATCAGGGAAAAGCAGACCCGCAGCCTTAGCCGAACCGGAAGGGCATTCAGCAACGCCCGCAGCCAGTTCATGGCACCTCCCGCCGGGAGAGGTTTTGAGGGTTCCAGCCACAGCGGCCTTGTTAACCCTGGCCGCCTACCGGCCTCCCTCACTCCCGACAAAATATACTTACATCACATTGTTTCATAAAGTCAAGGGAAAATTGATGGAAAAATTAATTTTTTTCCGCTTTTTTCCCTTTTTTTCGGGTGAAAAATGCCTGATTTGACCCCCAAACAGCGGCGCTTTGTCGCGGAATATCTGGTTGACCTCAACGCCACGCAAGCGGCCATACGCGCCGGATACAGCGCAAAAACCTCCTACGCTCAAGGGCAGGCGCTATTGAAAAAACTTGAAATCGCGCAAGCCGTGCGGGAGGGGCAGGAAAAAGCCGCCGCCAAGACAGAACGCACTTCTCTGGACGTGCTGCGGGATATTCAGGAACTGGGCAAAATGGCGAGGGAGAAGGGCAACATCCGGGACGGGCTGAAGGCCCTGGAGCTGGAAGGCAAGCACCTGGGCATGTTCCGGGACAAGCTGGAGGTCTCCGGATTCCCGGCGGAAGTGGAGGCCAGATTGCAGGCTGTTTTTTTGGGCAAGCTGGAAGCGGTAGCCGTTGGGCGGCAAGGCCGCCTTGCGGTAGCCGTTGGGCGGCAAGGCCGCCTTACGGATAGCGACAGCAGCGATATGGATAGCGACAGCATCGATAAGGACGGCTGACGGATGCTGCGGGACGATGATACCATGCTGGGTGCCTGCCGGGAAAACCCGGCTTCATCCCTGGCCCGGCTGCTGGGCTTTGACGGCCTTCTGCCCCTGCACAATGAATGGATACGCCATTGCTGGGACAGCCCCGGCGCTCATGCCCTCATGGCCTTTCGCGGTTCATACAAGACCAGCGCCGTGGTCATCACCGGCATTGTCCGCTGGTTGCTTTTTCATCCCAACGCCCGCGTAGGGCTGTTCCGCAAGACGCACACGGACGCCGCCGCCGTCATCCGCGCCGTGTCCGGCGCTTTTGACAAGCCGGAAATACAATGCCTTTTCGCCAAATTTCATGGACGCCCGCCGCGCAAGACCGATTACCGGCGGGCGGGCGTCCCTGCCGCACCTGCGCGATATTTACACCGGCGCGGCGCAGAACTTCAACCTCGCTTCCGGCTACACCTATCCGGCGGTGGCCGTGCCCAAACAGCTCGCGGGCGTCCCCTCCCTGGGCGATGACCTCAGGGACTTGCGCACGTATCTTCTGGACGAAGGCCCGGTTATCGTTCAAACCATGCTGGTCATGGGCACGGCCTGGCGCTGGGCGCGGTGGAGCGACAAGCTCAAGCGCCTGGTCTGGGAGGCCATACCGGATGAGTGCATCGGCTCGCAAGGCATTGAGACCGACCTGGACACGGGGGAGATAAAAACCATCCGCACGCATGAGAGCATCGAGTTCAACGGGCCGGACTTCAAAACCCTGCGGGCGGAGCGCAAGCGGGTAATCAGCCGGGAGGAGATCAGCGAGGAATGGAGCGGGGACATTCGCAAATTCACCCGCGCCCGCAACCCCTTCGGCTTTATGCCCATACCCTTCGGGCATGACTGCTGGGAAAGCGACTGGCGCGGCAACGGCATTTACAGCCGGATCATCCGGCTCATGGCCGATACGCACGAAATCAGGCGCAACCGGGATGAAACCCTGGCGCAGTTCAAGCCCAAGATGGTGCAATCTTCAGCGGACATCGGGCAGTGGATCAAGAACAACAAGCAATATACCGCCTCCGGGGAGAGCGATTACTACTCGCCCTTTGCCGCTGATCTTGTGTTGAACCGCGTCAGCGAGGGCGGCTCGCAGGAGACGACCAGCTATCTGTTCCTGCCTTCGGACGCCACCACGCAGCACACGGCGGCCATAGAGGACAACCGGCGCGAAATGATGATCGCCAGCGGCGTGCCGGAAATATTCTGGGGGCAGATCGCCACGGGCAACGCGGCCAGCACGGATAGCCAGATTACCGCCGGGGTGAACTACATCAAGGGAATCCAGCGGGAGATGACCCGCGCTTACGGCAAGCTCCTGAACCAGTCCGCGCAGATTCTGGCGCATATGCGCTTTGGGCGGGCGGACGCCATAGAGGTCAAATGGGGCACCCTGGACATGACCAGCCCGGAACAGCGCGGGCGCGTCCTGCAAGGCTACGCGGCGGCCATGAGCCAAATGCTGGGCAACGGGAGCGTTAGCGCGGAAGGCGCCCTGTACTTTACCCGGCTCATGTTTGAGGATTACCCGGCAGAGGACGCGGCGCAATACCTGGACGCCATCAACGTCATGCTGGCGGAGCATTCCAGCAAGGTCGGCGCGGGGGCTATGGACATGACCGGCTTCGGCGGCGGGGACATGCTTTGACCCGCGCTGACTACTTCGCCCGGCAGCGGGCGCTTTCCCGCCTGGCGCTTGAGGCCGAGGCCGCGCAGTCGCGGCTTATCCGCAAGGCGCACATGGAGGCGTGGCTGCCCTTTATCGCCGCCCTGCGCCGGGGCATGGCTCCGCGCTTTGACGGCGCGGCCCTGGCGGAAAAGATCAGCGCGATCATCCGGGGCGAAGGGGCCAAGCCCGCTCTGGCGGCGCGGGCGCTGCATACGGAAATGGAGGCGGAAATCTTCGAGCGTTTGGGCATACCCGTCCAAACGAACAGAAACGGTCTTCAAAGGCAAAAAGCTTCCGGCGAGACCGAAACACTTGCTTACTTCAAAAAGCGCTTGAATGTGTCAAGCCTGCGCGAAATTCAGGCAAACGCCCGCGCTCCCCGGCAGACTAAAATACCAGGGCGGGCCTGGGCGGTCAGCGCCGGTC
>JAITGZ010000201.1 GCA_031280335.1 Deltaproteobacteria bacterium
CTGAACACCCTTGAACTCACAAAAATCAAGCTCAGCAACCTTTTGCCGGCCCTGCCCCTGGCGGCACTGATCTCCCATCTCGCGGCCGGGTAAAAGTCGCTGCCGTCATGACGCTCGACGGCGCTGCGCGATCTGCCGAACTGTCGCAAGCGAAATGGGCATGTTTATCTGGGCACCGCCTTGTTCTTGCCCCCCTTGGCATAACGGCAAGGCACCCTGGGTAACCCTTTAAAAAATTATGAAAAACAAATATATACATATTGAAGGTGCCAAACAGCACAATCTGAAAAATCTAACTTTGGACATACCCAGGGATGAGTTGGTGGTCATTTGCGGTCCTTCCGGCTCCGGCAAATCCACTTTGGCTTTTGATCTGGTTTACGCCGAAGGGCAGCGCCGTTATGTGGAGTCTCTTTCCGCTTACGCCCGGCAGTTTCTGCCTCAAATGGACAAACCGGCGGCGGACAAGATTGAGGGCCTTTCTCCGGCCATCTCGCTGGAGCAGCAAAGCGCTTCGCGCAATCCCCGTTCCACTGTGGGCACGGTAACGGAGGTTTACGACTTTTTGCGCGTCTTTTACGCCCGTCTGGGGCGTATGTACTGCCCGCGCTGCGGCCGGGCCATTGAATCGCGTTCTCCGGATGAAATCATCGCCGATATTCTGGATTTGGGGGAAGGTGCCCGCTGCCTGATTTTGGCCCCTCTGGCGGAGCAGCAAAAGGGCACACATCAGGACCGCTTTAAAAAGCTCAAGTCCGAGGGTTTTGTGCGCGTGCGGGTCAACGGCGGGGTTTACTCCCTGGATGAGCCGCCTGTGCTGGACAAAAACAAAAAGCACAATCTGGAGCTGGTGGTGGATCGCCTGAGCATACGCGAAGGCGTGCGCGGCCGGCTGGCCGATTCTGTGGAGCTGGCCCTGAAGTACGGCGAAGGCCGGCTCATTGTCTCCGTCCTGCCGGGCGAGGATGGAGGAACGGCGGAGGACTGGACACACAGCGTGGAATCGGCCTGTCCGGACTGCCGCATAAGCCTGCCGGAATTGAGCCCGCAGCTTTTTTCCTTCAACAGTCCCATCGGGGCCTGCCCGCGCTGCCTGGGTCTGGGCAGTGTGGAATACTTTGAGCCGGCCCTCATTGCGCCCAACCTGGGCCTTTCCATAAACCAGGGCGGCCTGCTGCCCTGGAAAAACCCGCGCGTACTGGCCCGTTACGCCCAGGATCTGTCAGCCTTGGGCCGGCGTTGGCGCTTTGATCTGGACACGCCCCTGGGTTCTTTCAGCGATGACGCCCGGGACGCTCTGTTTTACGGGGAGCAGGAAGACGGCGCCCCGGCCAGGGGCGCTGCGGGCGGCCTGCGCCGCAACTGGTTCGGCGGCAGCCGCGCCTCCCGGCGCAAGGGCGCGCGCGAGGCCAAAGCGGGCTGGCCCGGCCTGGTGGCCGCCCTGGAAGAAGGTATGAAATATGGCGAGGCCTGGCGCGAGATGCTTTCACGCTACCGCCAGAACACGGACTGCCCGGATTGCGGCGGGGCGCGCCTGAAGCCGGAGGCACTGGCCGCACGGGTGGATGACCTGAACATCGCCCAATTTTGCGGCCAATCCATCAGCTGCGCCCTGGACTGGCTCAACCGGCGATCTTTCAAGGGCAGGCAATGGCCTGTGGCCGAACCCCTGCTCAAGGAGCTTACCCACCGCCTGTCCTTCATGGTCAATGTGGGGCTGGATTATATTTCTTTGGGCCGCAACATGTCCACCCTTTCCGGCGGTGAGGCGCAGCGCATCCGCCTGGCCTCACAGCTTGGCTCCGGCCTGGTGGGGGTAACCTATGTGCTGGATGAGCCTTCCATAGGTCTGCACCCGCACGACAACACGCGCCTGCTGGACACCCTGCGCGACCTGCAGCAGCGCGGCAACACCGTGCTGGTGGTGGAACATGACGAGGCCACCATCCGCGAGGCCGACACCGTGCTGGAACTGGGACCCGGTTCCGGCGAGCAGGGGGGCGAACTGATCTTTGCCGGCAGGGTGCCTGATCTTCTGCTCCATCCGGATTCCCTCACCGCCAAATATCTGCGCGGCGATCTGCGCATCCTGCCTCCCAAAGAGCGGCGCGGTTCCAAGGGCGAACTCGTTTTGGAAAAAGTCAGCGCCAATAATCTGCGCGGCTTTGACTGCTCCATCCCCCTGGGGGTGATGACCTGCGTTACCGGGGTTTCCGGCTCGGGCAAAAGCTCGCTGGTGGTGGATACCCTTTACAAACACCTGGCCCTGCGTCAGGGGATCAAGGTGGATCATCCGGGCAGTGTCGGAGACATACGCGGGCTTGAGGCCGTTGAACGCGCCGTGATTATCGATCAGACCCCCATTGGCCGCACTCCTCGCTCCAACCCGGCCACCTACACCAAAATCTTTGACGAAATCCGCGAGATCTTCGCCATGACCCCGGACGCCAAAAAACGCGGCTACAAATCCGGCCGCTTCAGCTTCAACGTCAAGGGCGGCCGCTGCGAAGCCTGCTCCGGCGATGGACAAATCCGGGTGGAAATGCACTTTCTGCCGGACGTTTTTGTCACCTGCGATGTGTGCAAGGGCCGGCGCTATAACCACGAAACCCTGGAGGTACGCTACAAAGGGCTGAATATCGCCGAGACCCTGGATCTGACCGTGAGCCGGGCCGGAGAATTCTTTGCCAACTATCCTGCCCTGGAACGCCGCCTGGCCGTGCTGCGGGACGTGGGGCTGGACTATCTGCGCCTGGGGCAGCCGGCCACCACCCTTTCCGGCGGCGAGGCGCAGCGCATTAAAATTTCACGCGAATTGGGCAAAAAAAGCCTGCCCGGCACCATGTATATACTGGATGAACCCACCACCGGCCTGCACAT
>JAITGZ010000094.1 GCA_031280335.1 Deltaproteobacteria bacterium
CAGAAAATCCAGGGACACAGCATTGGTGATGGTTTCAGATGTCCAGTTCAGCAGCCCCTGCTGGGTCAGCACCGGCTTGTCCAGAGGAATCAGCGGCGCGAGGCGCAAATCCGGCGTGGCCGCGAAATATTGCGGCGTGGGCCGGGTCAGCACCAGCACGGCAATCACCGCGACAGCGGCCAGCAGGCAGAACACCAGCCCTGTAGCCAGCTTCATGGCCCGCTGATATTGCAGCCTGTACCAGCCAAGACCGCCGATGACCGCTGCCGCGTTATAGACCGGCTCTTTTGGAGCTTCCGGTTGGGGCGGCGTTTTTCTGAAAAAGCCCATAACCGCCTCACAATCCGAGTTCGCCCAGGCCGGAAGTCTGATCCGTCCCGAAAAGCGTGGCCGAACCCGCGCCCAGGAACTCACCCAGGCCCAAAAGCAGCCCGCCGAGCAGGATTTTGACCACCCCCCGCACCGGCGATTGCTGGCCCTGGCTGTGGGTCGCCTTGTACATATCAATCACCCCCCACACGCCCATGCCTACGCCCGCAGCAAAGCCCCCGGCAGTTATGCCCTTGGCTATGCCTTTGGCGTTTTGGGCCACATTCTGGCCCATCTCCCCAAAGGATACCGCCGCCTGGGCCAGTTCCGGCCAGAACCAGACCGCGCTTATAGCCATACAAGCCGCCATTGCCGTGGAAATTGAAGTCTGACGCATAAAAAACTCCTTTCAGCCGATTATTCTGGCTATATAGGTTTGCACATCCCCGCCCAGCGTGGCCCCAATGCCGCGCAGGAAAGGAATGATGTTCACGGCGAGGATGCCGCCGAAAAGATGGATCAGTCCCCGGCTCATGCTCATGGCCTGATTGGGCGTATCGCGCATGAGGCAGATGCCCCGCGTTATGCCGATGACCCCTACAGTCATGATCCCGTACACCGCGAACTGGAGATAGACGGAACCTGGAGAGGATGGCGGGCTGTAGCTGAGGCTCTGCTCTGAAGACTGGTTAAAGACAGTCATGGACAAAGAATCCATGAGCGCGGGCAGATTCAGGAGCAGCACCGCCGCCATGAAGGTCCACAGGTCCGTGGAACGGCTGAATTTATGCTTCTGGTTTATGGCCTGCGCCGCCGCGACCATGACGAAGATCACCCCGAGCAGATAGGCCAGGACAATCAAGACCGGCCACCATTGCTGAAGGTGCGGGATCACATTGGCGACATAGTTTTCCATAGCTTACCGCGCCTTGACATTGAGGATCAGCACCCCTATCGGAGTGCCCTGTTCCAGATAGACCGTGGGAGGCCGCTCGAAGTTGCGCTCAAAAATCCGCGAGGCTTTTTCCCCGACCTTTCCGGCAGCGATCCAGGCTTGATCCTCCGGGCTGTACCTGTTCCAGATCATCTGATCCGCCACCCCGCCAATACCGCCGTAGACCGTGCTTTGCGCCCCGCTGTAGCGTTTGGCCGTGGACAGCCCTTCCAGAAAGGCCGAGGCCACCAGACCGCCCCAACGGCTGAAAAAATGCGTATCCACAGAGCTGGCCACCGAAGCCTCGGAAGTAGCGGGATCAACCGCGTAGCCCTCAAGCTGGATATCTTCGCCGGAGGGCAGAATCGCCCGCGCAAAGGCCAGCACCAGACGCTCCTCAAAACGCTGGAATTTGCCGAGCAGTCTGGCGTTCTTGAGCGGCCCGGACACCACCGTGGCCATGACCGCTGAAGGCACATCCGAGTTGACCCCGGTCTCCACCACCGCGTAGAGCAGATCACCGGGTTTGAGGACAGCGACCGGCGCGGCTTCCGGCATATCCGGGCCGGGTTTGCCCACAGGCGGGACTATCCTTGGGTCTGAAAAATCGCGCAGCCAGATGACCTTGCCCTCTCCCGCCGATACCGCCGAAAGTTTGCCGTCCAGAGCTATGAGATCATCCATCATGCGCTTGAGTTGGGCGTCATCGCGCGGGGCAGGAGTCTGAACCGGCGCGACACGCGGCTGCACCACCGGAGGCGGCGGAGGCGCTTCGGGTTTGGGGGTAAGCAAAGGCGTCTTCTGCCCCACAGGTGTGGGGATAAAACTTTCCCCGGCCTGCAAAGCGGCCTCCGCCTTCTGCCCGTCATGCGTTTCCAGCTTGCGGTTGTATTCCTCGGAGCCTTCGCCCCCGGCCTGCCACTGCGCCGCCCCTGTTTTCACCCCGCCAATCCTGGAGCTGGAGGGCGGTTGTTCCGGGGCAAAAAACATAAAACAGATGAAGACTATGCCGCTGGCCATGACCAGCCCCAAAAGGCAGAACAAAATAAAACGGCGTTTCTTTTCTGTGGAGTTGACGCTCATGGCCTTCCCCCGCTGCGGGTTTTCAGCAGCACCGTCTGAATCTTGCCCCCGGATGAAATCATGATTCTGGGCGTAACCGGCGCTTCATAGCAGCGGACGCTGCCCGCGCCGTTGACCACCGCTTTCCAGGCAGGCCATACGAGCGTATGCGCCGTCCTGATGTAATGGCTGTCCCCCAGACGCCAGACATTGAGCTTTTCCGGCGCTGGCTCCAGAGCCAGACGCACGGCCTGGGCCGGAGGAACGCGATCCAGAAAGGCCAGCATATCGGAGCTTGCCGTCTCCTTGATGTCCTCAATAATGGGCGCTTCCGCCTTCGGGCCGTAGTGGGCAAGCTGGAACAGCACCAAAGCGTCCGCCTCCCGCGCCGGAGAGCGCACCGAATCCGACTCCAGACGGATCACCAGCGGCACATCCCGCTTTTCCAGCGTAACCACGATGGTGGACATGCCGTAACCCCGGATGGGCATGACGTTCAGAAGATTGCCGTCCGGCAGTTCCGGGCGCAGCACCTGAAAAAAGCCAGGTCCGCCGTTGGTCACGGAGGTGATCGGCCAGGGCTTGCCTGTGGAATCATGAAAGACTAAAGAGGTGGCGACATTGGCCGTGGTCTTCACCAAAACCGGCTTGGCCCCCGGTTCCAGAGTTACCCGCGCCGTGCGCGAGGAAAGCGCCGGAGAGGCGGGCAGCAAGGCGCGTTCCCGCTGATCCGAGCGTTCCCGGTATTCCTGTATCTGCCCTTCATCCAGAGGCATCATTTGCCGCAGGCTTTCCTCAAAAAGGGCCTGCGCGTCAGAGTTACGCGCCTCCGGCCTCTTTTCAGGCGGGGCTTCCGATGGAGTTTCCCTTATCTCCGGTGTACTTTCCCTTTTTTCCGGCTCTTTCCGCCTGGGATCAGGCGCGGGTTCGGCAAGCCTGGGTTTTTCTCCGGGTGTACCCTGGCCCAGGATTTGCGTATAGGATTGCAGCACAAGACCGCCCTGCGCGGCCAAGGCCGGGTTTGTCCAGGCCAGCGCCGCGAGAATCGGCAAGAGGCAAAGGCGCGTGTTCATCAGGCGTCTCCTTGGGAAGAGGCTTTTTCAAAACCACAGTAATAGGCCGCAAGGTACTGTTCAGGGGTTTCTTCCGCGTAGCGGGCATTATTGCGCCGCGTCCGCTGTCCGTGCCATTCGGCCACCACCTTCTCGAAGGCCCGGTAAAACTGCGGCCATCTGGCTTTGTGGCGGTTCAGGACAGTCTGGTTGCGGTGCATGATGAACGGGCAGACGATGCAGCCAAGGCGGTCAAAACCCTCATCATAGAGGCTTGGGTAGGCCAGACCGCGCTCTTCGATGAAATCCCAGACCTGCCATTCCAGCCAATAGAAAATCGGCTTGAAGATTTTCCGTATTTTCCGTTTGCCGTTAATTTCCAGACGGGGCTTTCCGGCGCGTTTGAAGCTCTCTTCAGCCCGCAGGCCCAGGATACGGTTATGAAAGAGAGTATGTTTTTTCACCGGGTCTTTCTTGAGCAGATCACAGCACCAGCGCATCATCCGCAAGGGCGGCGACTTACGCCGTATGCCCTGCCAGAAGCTCCTTCTGGGATGGCAAAATTCGACATCGGGATAGTTTTGCCGGATGAAGCGAACCAGCTCCGGGGCGTCAATGCCCGTGCATGAATACACGGCCTGGAAGCGCACATGGGCCATGCGGCATAGTTCATAAGTAACAATGGAATCCTTGCCGCCGCTGAAACCGAGAAAATACCCTTCTTCCGGCTCATGCCGCTGTAAGAAGGCAATGGCTTCCCAGGTCATTTCCGCCACCGAGCATTGTGAGGGCGGCTTGATCCTGAAATCGGGGATATTCATACCGCCGCGCATAAGCCCTCCTTTTGCGGCATAAAGCGCGTCAGCAGGCTTGTCCGGGGCAGGGCATTATCCAGACATGAGCGGACTTGTGTTTTGGCAGCCTGGGCCTCACGGTAAATCCTGGCCTCGCATTGGCGCTGATATGCCTCCATGAATTGCCCCATGCGTAAGCTGTTGCCTTCCGGCACGTCAGCAGCCATTGGCCCGCCGTATTTCTCATAGAGAAACATCCATGTGCCGCAGTGCATGGCCGCCAGCCCCTCGTTGAACTGCCGCGCCTCTTCGCCAAAACGGGCGGCAAAGGCTTCATAAAGCGGCCTTAACCGCGCATTTTCCGCCTTGCGTCTGGCTTCGCGGGCTTCCTGCTCTTTCTGGAGGGCCTGCTCCATTTTTTCCGTCCGCAAACGAAGCTGAAGGGCCTGCTCCTCTTCGGGGGGCAAGGTATCCAGCCAGCGTTGGCCGCGCAGAAAATTGGACATTTGCGGGATGAAACGGCCCTGTTCTTTCTGCCAGCTCCCCGTGAGGGCAAAACGTTTTATGGAGGCCAGAAGGTCAGGCAAAGACGGAAGCTGGCCGTTTTGCCGTAGCTGGAGCCAGGCGGAACGGGCCAGTCCCGGAGCTTCCTTTTTGGGGTAGGCTTCCCATGCCTTTTCAAAATCCGGCAAAGAAAAACCCCCACCCCCCAAAGCCTTTGGAGCAGGAGACAGACTTTGTTCCGTTGCGGGGGGTAAGGGGGGAGTTGTTTTTTCTTCTTGTTTATTAAGATTATTTAGGTAGCCAATTTTTGGCCGGGTCTGGTCAACTGTTGGCTCCCGGCAGGCAGTTTCCGGCTGGTCAGCTTTGACTGCCCCACAGTCTTTCAGGGCTTCCGGACGCAGCAGATAATAGACGCAGGAGCGGTATTGCTCCCGCCTGACACTGATCAGCTTTACGCCGATCAGTTCCGCCAGATAGTTTTTCACGCTGGAAACGCTGCAAGAGAGCTTCGCCGCCAGGGTCGCGTGAGACGGCCAGCAGTGATCTCTCTCCGAGGCATAGTTACAAAGCAGGGCATACATAATCTTGGCTCCACAGGTTACGGGCTTCTCCAGAATGAACTGCGGCAGAATCGGCCCAAACACATTTCCCTTGGGGGTGAAAGTCTCCATTTTTCCGCTTCTCCCTTGACCCGAAAAAAGACGAAAAAATCTCCAGCCCCCTGCTTGACAAAGAGCAGCCTTTCGGCTAACGTCTTTCTCACATGACGAATGTGAGATTTTCGTTTGCAGATCAGCCGTTGAGTATCCCCTCAACGGCTTTTCGCCTTTCTAGGCCCCTGTTTTCCTCAAACTCTTTCCTTTGATTGAGGTTTGTTCCGGCTCGGCTGGCTCGTCAGGCCGTGGACACCACGCCACGGCGACATCCCTGGGATGTTTCGCCTTGGGCGGGCATAAAAAAGACCCGCCCGACTGCCGGAAGGCGCGGGAGGGCCATGAAAAGAATTTTTTTTGAAATATTTTTTTATTTTTTCAAATATTTTTTTCTGTGCTATAATATGCTGAATTTCCAGATAAAAAACTTCTCTGGACACAAAAAATGGATAAGTAAATGGATAAGCAAGTGCGGGAAAAAGGGGTATAAACCTGCATTTTCTGGAAGGGCAAAAAGCGGTATAATTCTTTGATTTTGTATCTAAATGTACCTTAATGTACCTATGATGTAGGGACTCTCTCTCTCTCTCTCTCTTAATAAACCTCATATATAGCCCGCATTTATGGCATCAAGCCTCGCAGGCAGACCCTGCGAGGCTTTTGGCGTTTCTGCCTAAAACACCATTACGGAGGTGATTCATTGTGGATACCAAGGCAATAAAGGCAAAACTGAACACGATAGATACGTGGAAGGCAATCCAGGGCAAAGGAATGTTTTTTGGCATCTTTGATGCAAAAAATGCGAAGAAGTATTTGGCTCTGTGGCAGGAGATGGAGGAGTCAGATATACTTCCCCTCTATGACATCCGACGCGATCAATATGAGAGGAACAATTATGTGATTTACGCTTTTTCAACAACTGGAGAAATTTCACAAGGAGAACTGCTTGCGCTTTCCGATGCGGCAAGTCGGTTCCCTCTCAACGCCATTCGTTATGACGCCATGGGGTACGATGGGATTGGTTCCATACGCATTTTCCAGCGTACGCTTGATGAAGACGATGAGGATCACGATCAGATATCCATTGCGCTCACGAACGAGGAAAAAGGGCTGTTTGTATTTATCGCCGCTGACTTCGATGCGGCAAGATTGGATGCGCCGTATGTGGCATACGGACGCAAGGGCCGTTCAGTATATGTTTATCCGCTGAGCAAGAGCAGTTTGCAAAGTTTATCAGCAATGCGGTAGTAGAAGCCCTTCAGGGCTTCGCGTCTTGCGCCGTACCGGGCT
>JAITGZ010000033.1 GCA_031280335.1 Deltaproteobacteria bacterium
CTCAAAGTTGAAATGCCCTAAGGGCGAGGGCCTGGATACGGTTCGAGTCAAATTCACTTTCGCCGTTAAGCGCCGAGCGGAGTGTCTAAAAGTTGATTTGCTCCAACCCGGTTCAAGTCAGCCCCAGGCGTTTGAGCTTTTTGCGCAGTCCTTCGCGGGTAAGTCCCAGGCGTTTTGCCGTGTGCGTTTTGTTGCCGGCGCAATCCTTCAGGGTTTGGCGCACCAGGGCCAATTCCGTCTCACGCAGGCTGCCGCCGGCCTGGGTGGCTATGGGGGGGACTATCCTGGCGGGGGGGGTGGTTCCTGCCTCCAGGGGCAGGCTGTCAATGGCGTATGCTGCTATGCGTCTGGTAATGCTCCTAAGCAGGTCCGGGTGAGCCTTGAGTCTTCCGGCCAGTTCGCCATTCGTTTTTACGGCGGCGGACACCGGGGGCGGAGTGTGCGGTGCCGGGTTAACGGACAGAAGGCCGGGCGAAAAATCCTCCGGCCGGATGAGTGTTCCTGCGGCCAGCAGGGCGGCCCGTTCCACTTCGTGTTCCAGTTCGCGCACATTGCCCGGCCAGGCGTAAAATTCCAAAAGGCGCAGACTTTCCGGGGCCAGTACCAGGGCGGGCAGACCATAGCGGGTGATGCTGGTTTGCAGAAAGTGCGCGGCCAGGGCTGCTATATCTTCGCGCCGCTCGCGCAGCGGCGGGATATGCAGGCGTATGACCTGCAAACGGTAGAAAAGATCCTGGCGGAAGCGCCCCTGGGCGCAGGCTTCTTCCAGGTTGCGGTGCGTGGCGGAGATAAGGCGCGCATCCACAGGCATGGCCTTTCTTCCTCCTATTCTGGTGATGCTGTCGTTTTCCAGGGCCTTGAGAATCTTGGCCTGAGACTCCAGGGGCATGTCGCCTATTTCGTCCAGAAAAAGTGTGCCGCCGGAGGCGCTTTCAAAATGCCCCATGCGTGCGCTCACGCCGGAGGCCACGCCCTTTTCAATGCCGAACAGCTCGCTTTCCAGCAGGGATGCGGGAATGGCCGCGCAGTTCAGGCTGATCAGGGTGCCTCCCGCCCTGGGACCGGAATAATGGATGTGCCGGGCCAGCAACCCTTTGCCCGTGCCGGTTTCTCCGGTGATCAACACGGGAACAGGGGCGGCGGCTATGCGCTCCGCCTGCCTGAAGACAGCGCGCATGGCCGGGTTGGCGGTCAGGGCGACAGCCTGCTGCAGGCCCTTGCGCAGCCCGGCGCGTAAATCCGTGTTTTCGCGGCGGAGCAGGTTTTCGCGCTTTTCCTGCAGGCGGCGCAGGGCGGCCAGTTCCGCCACCAGATCCGCCAGTTCGGCCTCGCGTTCTTCCACTGAATCCAAAAGTCCGCTCAAGGCTTTAAGGGATGGCTCCCCGCCATGCCCGGCGGTACCCCGGCGCACGGCCTTGAGCATGGCCCTGGCCTCCGCATGGCGTCCGGCGGCCACATGTTCGCAGAACAGGATAAAGTTCTTGTGAAAGAAATCAGACATGGTTCAGACGCGGTTTATGCGCATTTCCAATATATTTTTGTCCGCCAGGCGGGAGTAGCGCAGTTCCTGGGCCATGGAGCGGAGCAGCACCAGCCCCGCGCCGCCGGGTACGCCTTGCTCAAAACGTTTTTGCAGATCGGGCGTTTTATGGTTTAAGGGGTCAAAGGCCGGGCCCTGGTCGGCCACACGCAGCCAGATGCCTTCCGGCGCGGCCTCCAGGGTTATTTCCGCCGGGCCGTCTCCGTCCTGATAGGCATGTTTGAAAATGTTGACAAAAAGTTCTTCCAGCACCACTTGCGCCCTGAAGGCCGTGGATTCCGGCAAATCAGCCCGGCGGCATACGTTTTCCGCCAGGTCGAGCAGGTCGGGCAGTTCCCGCAGGGAGTGGAATACGCGGTTTTCCATCATAACGGCCGCCTTCAGCCCAGGCTGTCCAGGGCTTCCTCCAGGCTTGTCCGCACCTGGGCCATTTTGTCAAAGCCGGTCATGGCAAAAACGGAACGCACATTTTCGTTCAGGCCGAAAAAAATCAGTTTGCCTCCCGCGCCTTGGGCCCCTTTATGAGCCAGCAGAAAGCAGCGCAGGCCCATGCTGGCCACATAGTTCAGGGCGGAGCAGTCCATAATCAGGTTGGGCGGTCCTGCTTCCAGCGCCCGCTTGATCGCCTCGTTGGCTTCATTGGCCTGGGTGGCCTCCAGCCGTCCCTCCAGCCGGATTAAGGTGTGGTTTTTTTCCGCTTGCACGGTGATGTCCATAGACTGTCTCCATAGAACGTTTTCAGGTAAAACGGCTTACCCTTCCCTGGCGAAGGCCAGCATGGTTATGTCGTCAAAGGGGGCGGCTTCGCCCCGAAAAGCTTTAACATCTTCAAACAAACCGTCAACAGCTTCTTTGGGGCTTTGGCCGCTGCGGGCGCGCAGCCATGCCTCCAGACGATCCTCGCCGTATTGCTCTCCGGCCGGGTTAACCGCCTCGGTTATGCCATCGGTGTAAAGCAGACACAGTTCTCCCGCGCGCAAGGTACGGCTGAAACCCTGGTATTCCAAACCGGGCATGACCCCGGCCACCGGGCCGCTCAGTTCATCCAGGCGGCGCGTCTCGCCGCCGCAGACCAGCAGGGGCGGGTTGTGTCCGGCGTTGGCGTAGTCCAGGCGGCCGCTCGCCGGGTCATATAAGGCCAGAAAGAGGGTAACGAACATGGTCTGGGGGTTGTGCGCCTCCAGCATGGAGTTGATCCGCTCCAGGGCCGCGCCGGGGTCTTTATGCTCGGCCAGGGCGTAGCGCACCAGGGTAACGGTTATGGCCATGAACAGGGCCGCCGGAACGCCTTTGCCGGAAACATCGCCGATGGCGAAGGCGAACCTGCCGTCAGGCAGGGTGAAAAAGTAGTAAAGGTCTCCGCCCACTTCCCTGGCCGGTTCCAGCATGGCCGCTGAAGAAAGCCCGGCGATGCGGGGGGAAAGTTCGGGGGGGGGCAGGATGCCCCGCTGTATCTCCCTGGCCGCGCTCACCTCGCCCAGAAGGCGCGCCTGCAGGGCTGAAGACTCCATGAGGGCGCGGATATTATGGTGCAGCCTCTCGCCCATGGCGGCGAAGGAACGGGCCAGATCCCCCACCTCGTCCCGCCGGTTCAGGGGAAGGCCGCGGATGAGCAGGGAATCGGCCTGCGGGGCGGAAAAATCCTGATCCGGCAGGGCCTTGATCTGCGGCAGAAGAAGGCGCAGCGGCCGCAGGACGCGCTGGAGCAGCAGGAGGGAAAGGAGGGTTACGGCCAGACTCAGACCCAGGCTCTGCCCGGCCAGACGCCGGAGCAGGCCGTGCGAGGGGGCGCTGATTTCATCCAGGGGAGCGGCGATGACGCCGAACCACTGGAAAGGGCGCGAGAAAGTCATGGCAGCAAGGTATTCTTCTTCCCGTCCTTCGCGCCGCATACGCAGCACGGCCTCCGCCGGCGAGCCGCCGGGCCGTGCGGCCCGTTCCAAAAAATGCTTCAGGGCGTCCCAATCGGCCCGGCCCGCTTCGCCACGTCCCGCCAGAAGCTCCCCTTGCCGGTCAAAGAGGGCGATGAATCCCCCCCGGTAAAGAGAAAAATCGCGCAAGCGCTCGTCCAGCAAGCGCACCAGCCCCTCCTGCGCGTTACGCGCCTCGTCCTCCAGCGCCTGAATGGAGGCGGCGGCGAGTACGACCTGGGGGCTGTCGGCCGTCGGCATGAAATAGAACAGGGTGGGGCCGCGCTCCGGCAGGCGATAGATGCCGTAGGCACCGGAATGGGGGAGGGAAGAAAGGGTCTGCCGCAGGGGCACCCCCTTTATGTCAAGCATGTCCGCCTTCAGGTTAAGGAAGCTTGGCTCGGCCAGGCGCAGGGAGGAGGGGAGGAAGGAATCCACCAGTACGCCTTCCCGTTCGTTTTCCCGTTTGTGCTGGTGACGCAGCAAGGCCAGGGCGGCACGGGTTTCCAG